>CAJGDA010000006.1 GCA_904501935.1 uncultured Methanobrevibacter sp.
ACTTCAACTAGATTCAAGTCTTATTTTACAACAAGGGTTGATGAATATTTTATAAGGCTTTTGAATTATTCTCTTGAGAAATATGGTCATGTTCCAAAGTTCATTCAGCATGTTTTAATGTATGATTTGCAGTGGATTTGTGAAATTCGTTTTATTAATATGTTGCTCAATCAAGAGGAAACAGATGAGCTGTATGATAAGATATTTTATATTTTGAATCATATCGATAGAGATGTAATCTGCGCACAATTGTCTATTCCAGTTGAGCTTAAATACCATTTAATTCTTTTAAAAGAATATGGTACTGCATACATGCTAAATAAAGACAACTTTCAAAAAGACTTTAATTTAAATACTGTTTACATAGATCATTTTGAGTTTTTAAATAACGATAAGGTATATATTTCAGGCATTTTAACAAATTTTATTAAAGAGGATAATATCTATGTAAAATCCAATGGTAAGGTAATTGAAACAACTAAACTCCATTACCCTCAAAGACTTAATCATTCACTTAATTTTGGCTATGGTTACAATCATGATTTTGAAATCATTTTACCTGTCACTCCCGACATGGAAATTTCATTTAAAGATGATTTTAAAGATTTGATTATCGATTACAATCACACTTCCAGACTTTCCAGAACTTCAAAATATAAAATGGGTAAGGATTATTTATCTATTGATAATACAAATCACATTAAAATTACTGATAAGAGCATTAGAAAAGGAATTAAATTAGAATATAATGTATTAAAACGAATTGTTGGAGAGAAAAAGCAGGGATGGCGTACTGGATTTGTGTTAAGATTAATGTACTTTTTAGGATATTATTTCTTTAAAAATAAACACCTGTGGGTGTTCATGGACTTGCCGAATATGGCTGATGATAATGGTTATTATTTATTTAAAAAGGCAGTCGAATCTCAAAAGCTTAAAAATATTAAGAAGTATTATGTTTTTGCAAAATCAAAAAGACTAACTTCATCACTTTCTGAATTTGAGAATAGATATATGGCAAGTTCAAGGATTGCCAAGTCAAAAAAATTGCTTGGTTTTGAAGAGGCTAATGACGAATATCAAAAACTTTCTAAAATCGGCAATATTCTGCCTTACAGGTCTTTAAAGCATAGGTTCTATTTGCTTTTTGCGGATTATATCATCACTTCCCACCCTGATAATGAGATTATTTATCCATTTTGGGGAAATTATCCTCACCTTGCAGGTCTTGCAAGATCAAAAACAGTATTCCTGCAGCACGGTGTTACAAAGGATGATATTTCCCATTGGCTTAATAGGTATGATAAGAGAATATTTTTAATTGTAACAGTTTCTGAAAAAGAAAGACAAGCATTTTTGAATCCGAAATATGGATATGATGATGAATTTATTCAGGTTTTGGGCTTCCCAAGATTTGACTTTTTAGAAAGATTGGAAGACAAACGTGAAATAGTGTTCATGCCTTCATGGAGAAGGCAATATGATGCTCTTGAAAAACATGAATTTATGCAGACCGATTATTTTAAATCAATCAATGACTTCTTAAATGATAAAGATTTGCTTGACTTCATACATTCCAAGAACTATAAGTTAATATTTAAGCCACATAGGAAAGTTTTAAAATTCATCGATGCTTTCAGCATACCAAGTGAAGTTGAAATCGGTGCAGGCAAATCATACAATGAAATTTTCAACCATTCATCATTAATGATTTCCGATTATTCTTCAGTTGCTTTTGACTTTGCATATCTTAAAAAACCATTAATATATTACCATCCAAATAATGATTATCACTTTGATGTTGATAAGTCCTACTTCAAATATGATTCAATGGGTTTTGGCCCGGTTACCAGAAGTCAAGAAGAGTTAACTTCTGAAATTAAAAGATTGGTTGAAAATAAGTGTCAAATGGATGAAGTCTATCAAAAACGTGTAGATGAGTTTTTTAAATATATTGATAAAAACAACTCCCAAAGGGTTATTGATGCAATTCTTGAGTTTGATAAAAAATTTTATTATTAACTTTTTTATATTCAAAAAACTAATTTTTAATCATGACATTAATTGACACTATGCTTAAAAGACGAAGTACTCGTAAATTCAACAATGAAAAAATCACCAAGGAAGAACTTGAAAAAATACTTCAGGCTGCACTTTTGGCTCCAACCAGCATGAATAGGAAACCATGCAATTTTTTAGTGGTTGAAAGAAGAGAAACTTTAGAAGACCTTTCAAAATGCAAAAATCATGGTGCTGATTTAATTGCTGGAGCAGATAAAGCTATCGTTGTTATTGCAGATACCATGATAGCCGATACTTGGTGTGAGGATTCATCAATTGCACTGACATATATGCATTTAATGGCAGCTGAATTAAATATAGGTAGCTGCTGGGTACAAGTTCACTTAAGAGATAAGGATGGTATAGATGCAGAAGAAGTTGTGCGAGATATTGTAAAAATTGATGAACATTATAGGATTGTTGGCATATTAGCTCTCGGTCATTCTGATGACATACCTAATCCCCACACATTAGATGATATTGATAAAAATAAGATTCACTTTTTAGTATAGCATGTCAAAGAGAAATATTGTAGCAAACTGGGACGTTATTGATGAGGATTTTATTAACGATTTTATAAATGTTCCCGATGGGCTTCCAATTCTGCTAATGAATATTTTAGATGAATTTGATGAGGATATCGAATTAAAGCGATTTAATATCTATAAGATTCGTCCTGAGTTTGAAGAGTTTGATAAATATGAAATCTCCATTACTTCTAATTTGTTAAAAGAAGGCAAATTCAGCGAAGCTGAAGAGTTTCAAATTGATTATGCACTGGAATTTTTAGAGAAATATCCTCAATTCAGCTCAATGGTCAAAGGAGTTGAATCGGCTGACCATAATGATATTAAGATTGCGCTTTCATCTATTAAGGAAGCTTTTTTAGGGGATCTTGACTACTTTTAACCCCTGAAAAGTTACAATATATTTATATATATTCTTTTTTAAAGTATCACTAAATATAACTAATAGGAGCTTTCAAAATGCATGTTAAAGATTTATTGGATGATTTAGATTTAAGACTTGAATTACCTCAACATTGGTATTCGACAGATATCAGCAACGAATTTGAAGATGCTGAATTAATTCAAAACAATGATGTTGTTAAAATCAAAACTGAAGGTGAAGACAACACAAAATTCATTGTTATTGATGTTGATGACGGTATGAGTGTTGTTACAAAATTTTCAGATGGCAAGGTCATTGGTGTTAAATACTTGGAAAACAAAGATGACTTTGAATATATTGGAAATCCATCAGAGCTTTACTTTAAGGACTAAAATGGCACTTAAAATTCCAATCATTGCTCCCGCAACTACATCTAAAGGGTAGTGTACACCACAATATACTCTTGAAAAAGCAATTAATATGCCAAATAGTATTAAAATGCTTACTAAAAGTTTATTTTGTCTAAATTCATAAATTAAAACAGTAATTACACTAAATGTTGAGGAAGCATGTCCTGATGGGAATGAATTGGGTTCACTTGGAATTACAAGCTGATTAACATGACTTAATGTGGTAAATGGCCTATCTTCTATGATGCCTATTTTCAAGCAAAAGACAATTGCCGCAGAGACTAAAATAGCATAAAGGCATAATTTGGATATTTGTAAGTATCTATCTTTATTATAATGCCTACAAATCAGAATGGCTAAGATACTTAAAATCAATAAACTTGCAAAGCTACCAAGATTTGTAATCTGGGGCATTATCAAATCGAAAATGGGATTTGATAGATCATTGTTAATCAGATAAAATATTTCGGTGTTTAAATTCATTAGTATTACTTTAGTTTTTATAATATTATAAACTTCCTGAAAAAAATTACAAAATATTTAAATATTTATAAAATATACTTTAAAACACAGAAATAGGAGGAATTAGTCATGGCTGATAAAAAAGCTCCTGCAGATGGCTGGCCTGTAATCAGTGGAGATTACATTGTTGGAGACCCTGAAAGTCCAGTAGCTGTAACAACTCTTGCATCTCACATTGAAGCTGAACTATCCGGAGCAGCAATCGCAGGACCATGTAAAACTGAAAACCTTGGAATAGAAAAAGTTGTCGCAAATATTATTTCAAACCCCAATATCCGTTTCCTGATATTGGCGGGTGCTGAAGTACAAGGCCACATTACCGGTCAAAGTATTCAAGCATTATTCGATAATGGTGCAGATCCAGATAAAAAGAAAATCATTGGAGCAACTGGCGCTATTCCTTTTGTTGAAAATGTTCCATTAGAAGGTATTGAAAGGTTCCAGCAACAATTAGAAATTGTTGATTTAATTGACACTGAAGATATTGGGGCAATCCAATCTAAAATCAATGAATGTGTTGAAAAAGACCCTGGAGCTTTAGAAGAAGATCCTATTGTTATGGAAGTCGACGAAGAAAATGAAAAATTGGTAATCGTTGATAAAAAAGAGAAAAAAGATGATGATAAGGAAGCTGATGAATAGTTTCAGCTTTCTTATTTACTATTTTTTATATATTTCACCTCACCACACCAACCTATTGTAAGTTTCAGTGTTGAATCACACTCTTGTTTTTTTGCTTTTTTTTATAAAATACAAAAACTTTATATACTAGAACATATAGATATTAGTTTGCACTTGCATATGTTGTATTTTACATTAAAATATATGCAAAAAGGTTAAGTTTATATACTATTGTATACAAAATATGATTACAAATTTGTATTTTTATTTCAAAAATACATTTTATTTGTAATTATATTTTGAAAAAAAATTAGTTGAATGCATTTCCCATAAGGGATAAAAAAATAGAGGTGATAATGTGAACGATTATCCAACAAACTCCATCAATTGGAGTGAAAAAGTCAAAGACTTAGATGCAAATATCAGACGTGAAATTGGGCTTGAAGAAGATAGCGAAACAAAACATATCCTAATTCGAGTTCAAACCAAATCAGCCGAAGCCATTGAACCTGCATTCATAGTAGGGGAAGACGAAACATTCCTTGATTTATTTGTCCTATCTCCACAAGGGCCGGGAATTACCTCCACAGCCGTTCTTAAGAATAACATTCAAAGCGTTGGTGTTATAGGTGGAGTTTCTGCTGAAAAGCTAGATCCCTCCGAAATCCAAGATGAAAAGCCAATGATTGATGAAGTAAGTGCATTGTACCAATAAGGAGGAGCAATGTCTAGATATAGGGCTTATAAATCAAAGGGCAAGGATAATGAATATTTTGAAAGGGAGAAACTAATTAACAGAAAGATCAGACAGTTTAAAAACAAGTATTATGGTCTTTCAAATCCTCCAATCGCTTCTGAATACCACGAAATGGACGTGTTGCGGAGGGAAATTAAGCATTTGCTTAGACTTCAGGAGTATCAGGTATGGCAAAAGTCATACAGGCGCAAACATGCTTATTTCAGCCAACTCACCTTATTCAAATCAATGTATATGATGTGGAAAAGATATACCTGCTTTATCTACCTTGAAGAATATCACCATGTTCCACATCATATTGCAATGTGGGCCAAATACATTGGCTCAACTTTGGTTCCAGGCAGGTGCTTTGGAACCTAATTTTTTATATTTTAATGAATAAAACTATAACTAGTGAGAAAAATGCAAAAACTAAAACTGGGAGATATTGCAAATGTATATTCCGGCCTATCCTATAGGCGGTACCTTGATGAGAATGGAATCACATGCAGTGTCATTGTTCAAAGATCAATTAAGTCAGACGGACAATTATCTGATTTTGAAGAGTTAAAGCTTAAAGATAATATTAAAGACAGGTTCTTTTCAAGACCTGGCGATGTATTAATGAAGATGCCGTATCCGTTTGATGTAGTTCAAGTTAAAACACCAGGTCTTGTAATCAGTGACAGAATAGCAATTATAAGGTTAAAAAAGGGTTATTATCACCCGTCATTCATTGCTCATCTTTTAACCAACGCTCATGTTAAAAAACAGCTTCATGAAATCGGAAGTACAGAAAGGATTTCTCATGTTTCAATTAAGGAGATTAAAGAACTTGAACTAAATATTCCAGATATTGAAACACAAATCAAATACGGAGACCTCTTGGACACAATAAATGAAAAAATTATCCAAGACCAGAAGGTTGTTGAATATGACAGGCGCCTCAAAGAGGGAATCCTAAACAAAATTTGGGATGATTGCAGTGATTGAAAAATCAAGATATTCAAATAACTACAAGATATACAGAAACATCAAATCCAAATTAAGGCAATCTGAAATGTCTAAAGACTTATCTTATCTTCTAGTTTTCACTTTTCTTTATAAATATTGTTCAGACTCTCTGAAAGATTACTTTTTGTCAGCTATAGAAGATAAGGAAATCACATTGGATGAAGCTTTCCGCAATGGCAGAATCGAAATGGAATTTGAAAATGATGCATTCCATATGTTCGGATATTATATTAAAAAACCAACTGCATTCATAGATGAAGTAATAAACACCACATACCAAGACAGATGGTTTATACCAGGTCTTTACACTACCTTCAGAGATAATGTTTCATTCGTTAAAGGTTCAAACTATGAAAAATACTTTAATTTCATCTTTAAATGCATTGAAAGCCAATGTAAGCTAGAAAGAATTGAATATGACCCAAAAATCAATTTCATTGTTAAAGACATCATATATTCAATTTCAAAATTGGATATCTATGAACAGGAATTCACATTTAAGGATGTCTTTGATGAAATATGTGGTTTGAGACCGATTTTAGCTGATCAGGATCCGGAGTATATGAATACTCTTTTAGCGGAGATTGTATTTGCAACCAAATCAACACCAATGGACGTTTACAATCCATTTTTAAATGATGCATCTTCATTTATTGAGCTATCTTCAAAATCTGGTGTTGTATATGGAAACTCATTTGCTAAAAGCCATGATACAATTACATTATGCTGCAGCATAGTTAAACTATTAATCAGTTATTTTGACTTGGATAACGTATTTTTGGAATTTGAAGATGCGCTTGATTCAACAGACTTTTACGGATCATCATTTGATGTAATCATATCAAACCTTCCTTCAATTGGAGGTTGGAGTTCCAAATCCATAAACACCGCTCAGGAATATGAAATTCTAAAAAGAAATAGGCGCCGTAAACTTCAAAACATGTTAAGCGAACAATTCAATGTTAATGAAGAGTCATTTGCTGAAGATAATAAGTTAAACAGTGCTCTTGAAAGTATACTTGACGAAATGGACTTTAATAATGCCAATAATAAATTTAATGAAGAATATTCATCACTTAGAGATAGCGAATACTTATTTTTAATCAACTTGATTGATTCTCTTAAGGATGATGGGGTCATGGTCGTATCTATTGCCCAAAGCTTCTTGTTTAAAAATTCACTTGAAATATTGCGCAAATATCTGACTTATGAAAAGAACTATCTTGACTGTGTAATAAGCATTCCCGGCGAGCTTGGACGATATATGAGACCACAAATAATCTGTGTATTTAAGAAGAATAGGGTTTCCAGTGATGTTTTGTTCATTGACTTGGCTAAGGAAGACATTATTAAAAAATCTCCACTTCCACATAGGAGAACTACTAGAAAAATAAGTCAGCTAAATGATAAAAATATTAAACACATTATTGATACTTATACAAAAAGGCAAATCATCGATAAATACTCAAATATTGTAAGCATTTCAGAAATTGAATCTAATGAATTCAATTTATCAGTTTCAAGATATGTCGATACTTTTGAAGGGGAATTCATACAATTAAGCGAATTGGCTGATGAGAAAAAAGAAATTACCTCAAAAATTAAGAAACTCAACAAAAAAATCGATATAATGATGGATGAGCTGGATTTGAGATTTTAATCTTTGATATAAAAAATAAGAAATTAAGTAGATTATAATCTACTTACTTTAATTAAAGATTCAACAGGAACTCCATCAATCTCGGATAATCCTGCTTTATCAATTAGTACAGTAACACAGATTGGATCCCCACCTAAATCTTTTACTGTATGAATAACTTCTTTAGCTGTTATTCCACTAGTAATAACATCATCTACAATCACTACTTTTTTACCTTCAACACTTCCGAAGTTAGTACTGATTGTTCCTGCTTCTTCAATATCAGAGTCTTTTCTGTGTTTGTTTGGGTGGTAAATTGCAAGAGATGTGTCTTCTCCAGTCATGTCTTCTATAAAATCAGTCATTAATGTTGCAAATGGAACACCGCTGACTGCAATACCAATAACAGTATTCGCATCTCCATGAGATAAAGCTATATCACTTAGAGCACCTGAAACATAACTTAAACGAGTAGAATTGCCGCCAATGCTTTTCCAATTAATTGCAAAGTCAACTGGAGCTTCTGCTTTATTTTCTTCAGTTTTTTGAAGAATTAGCCATCTAGCGGTGTCCATACTTACATTAAGTTCATCAGCGATTTCACCGGTTGTAAATCCGTGTTGTCTTAATTCTTGTGCTTTTGCGATTAATTTTTCTTTCACTTTATCACCTTTTTAGAGTTCGTCAAAACTAATTGGTTTATGTTCTTTAGATGATCTATTTGCAGCAATAACCATTTTCAGAGCTTTAAGTCCATCTTCACCAGTTATTTCAGGTTCAGTATTGGTTACTACAGCATTTAAGAAGGATTTTAATTCACCTTTTAAAGGTTCTTCATGTTTGATTTGAATGTCTTGAGCAAATTTACCGAAAACTTCAATGCTTTGTTTAATATAATCTACTGATATGATTCCGGCAGTACCTGTAAGCTCTAATTCTCTACGTTTATAAGGAGTTAACCAGTTTACCTCAATTATTCCAGTTGTTTCATTATCAAAGTTAACCATTATCTCAGCATGGTCTTCAAATTCACTGTCATCAAAACTACAGTTCATGGATCCGTAAACTTGAGTAACTTCCTCTTCGAATAAATAATTCATAATGTCTAAATCGTGAATAGCTAAATCTATTGAAACGCCAACGTCCTTTATTCTTGGTGGGAGCGGTCCTACCCTTTTTGCAAATGCAGATACAATATCGCCTATAACTCCATCATCAATAAGTTCTTTAGCTTTTTGAACAGCAGGATTAAATCTTTCAACGTGTCCAGTTGCAAGCAATACTCCAGCTTCTTTAGCGGCAGCAATCATTTCTTCAGCTTCTTCTAATGTAAATGCAATTGGTTTTTCCACTAAAACATGTTTTCCATGTTCAATTGCTTCCATAACTACTGCATGGTGAAATGTAGTTGGAACACATACGCTTACAGCTTCAATTTCAGGATTTTCAAGTAGTGCACTGTATTCGGTAAAGCCTTTAGCACCATATTTCTTCTCTATTTTTTTCAGTGCTCTTTCACTCACGTCACTAACAGCGACTAAATTTGCTTCTTCCATTTTGTGATAGACACGAACGTGGTTTTCACCCATCGCACCTACCCCAATAACTCCTACGTTAACAGTTTTCAATTTAATTCCTCCGTTTAAACATAATCTTGGAAATGTTCCCCAATGCGTCTGCCAAGATCAATCGCATTTCTTATAGAACCTTTCTCTGTTTTCTGTGAAAGGATTTCTCCTTCTTTAGTCAATAATATTGAATAAATATTAAATTCTTCAGCGGTCATACGAGCTATAGCGCCGATTGGCCATTGGCAACCTACACCAAGCTCCTCTAGAACCATTTTTTCAGCAAGAACTTCTTGCATTGATACATAGTCATTTAATTTTTGAATCTGTTCTTTTTTATCATAATCTTTTCTAGTGATTATTGCTAGTGCACCTTGGCCTGCAGGTGGTGTGATGTAATCTAGTGGAAATACTTCTTTTATGTATTTTGTAAGATTCAATCTTTTAAGTCCTGCTTGAGCCATGATGGTGGCATCCAAATCACTATTTAGGGCTTTATCGATTCTGGTTTCTATATTTCCTCGGATGGGTTTGAGTTCGAAACCTTTATCGTAGAGATTGCAGAAAGCTTCTCTTCTAAGGCTGCTGGTTCCAAGTTTGGAACCTTCGCCAAGTTCAGCCCAGGATTTATCAGATATAAGAACTTCATTAGGAGATTCACGTTTTGGAACAGCTACAATTTCTAAATCTTCATCTAGTTCAGTTGGAAGATCCTTAAAACTGTGGACAGTAAAATCAACTTCCTCTTCCAAAAGTGCAATGTCAAGTTCTTTTGTAAAAAGACCTTTTGAATCCATATTATATAATTGTGAAGTAGTAATTTTATCGCCTTTTGTCTTAATAATCTCTATATCAATAGCTTTGCCAGTCATTGCAGATAAATCTGCACAAACTTGCTTTGTTTGAGCTAAAGCCAATTGACTTCCTCGTGTTCCAACAATCATGAATTATCTCCAATTTTTAAAAATAAACAATATAAGATTTAACTTATAAGTTTTTGTTACATTAATAATTTTTACAATTAATATTTATTAAATGTTTACAATTTTTGAAAAAATTACCTTTGGGAAAGTTTCCTGTAATCCGAGCGATAAATAAAAAGAAGGTTTTTATTATTTTTTAAAGCTATATCGTAAACATCATTATAGTTTTCAATTACTGGGTATTTTTCAGATGTTTTTTGAGAGATTGACTTACCCACATCGCCGGTTAATATTATTTTCGAATTGAGAGAATCTAAAAACTCGCTTACTTTATCTTCATCAATTTCTTCACAGGTTATCCCATAATCTCCCCCAATGGCCACATAATAATCATCTAAATTACTAATCATGTTCACGGACTCTTCAATTGCCTTGGTATTTATTCCAGGATTTATTTCTTCTATAATTATCGAGTTTTTGATTTGTTTTTTATTGGTTCTGCCGGGAATTCCTTTGTAGTTTTTTATTCTATTTATGATTTTGTCCTGTGGGATTTCCAAAGCAATGGATGTTAGAATAACTCCCAGAACATTACTTACATTATGTTTTCCAGGTGCAAACATTTTTAATTTCATTTCACCAGAAATGACATTATCATTAACAGTTTTAATGTTATTGTATACTATGTCAATTTCAGTTTCATCTAAAGAGTAATCAACATTCTTCAAATAAAGATTTGCAGTAGAATCGGTAAGCGAGAACGTATTTACTTTATCATGTTTAATATTCTGGTAATATCTATCGAATGATTCTTTTTCACAAACTACGGTTTTGCATCTAAATACTTGCCTTTTAGCTTCGGATGCGCTGCTTCGACCTTTAGCTATCGGATAATCTTCAGCAATATTCAACAAAACTCCAACATCTCCAATGCCGCTGACACCCAATGATGATTCAAAAATAGCTGAATTATATTTTCTTAAGTGTTCGCTTTCAACAACGCCCTCGGCAATTTGACAAACAGGATTGGCTATTTTATATGCAAGGTCAATTGTTTCTTTGATATTTGCAGGGGTAATTGATATATTGCGTTTTAAGATAATCTTTTTTCCATTTTCATAGATTATGCTTCCAAGACTTGATAGGATTAATGGATTTTCATCAATTAAAATATCTTTAAGCATAAAAACAGATGAAGTCTTACCTTTAACTCCAGTAATTTCAATTTTTGGAATGTCTAAAGCCCAATCTTTCAATAACTCACCAATTATTTCGTGGTGTGTTTGAAAGGTATAGTTTAAATTGGGATTATAGGAAATAATCTCTTCATGTGTTAAGGGAAGATGAATAGGATAGATTACATTCATATCTCCCTTAAAATCCGCCAAATCAACAAGTTGGATTAAATCAATGTTGTAAATTGCAAGCATTTTTGCATCAATACTTTTCAAAGTGTTGTAAATATCATATGCAATGACATTTTTTCCTTTTTTAGCAAGGCTGATTGCAATTTTAACTCCGCCATGAGTTAAATCAATTACTAAATTGTTCATTTTCCCTCTAGCTTAGTTTATCTTTTACTTTTTCATAGAAATATTTTGAAGAAGTTCTGATGAATATTGCATCTTTATCTGATTTTTTAAACTTAATTTCTTCTTCATATTCAGCCTCTTCATTAATCTGACCATCCATTACAAATACTGCACTTTTACCTTTTTTAAGTAATTTTACAGTTATTTCACTATTGTCTGATACAACAAATGGCCGTACTCCAAGTTTATAAGGACAGATTGGTATGATAATGAATCCTTCAACTTTAGGATCAACAATCGGACCTCCTGCAGACATCGCATATGCAGTTGAACCGCTAGGTGTTGAAATGATTAAACCATCAGCCCGCACATCTTCAATAATTTCTCCATCTACCTGGATTTCAAAATGAAGCATTTTTGATGTTTTATCAGTCATTACAACTACTTCATTCATTGCACTAAATTGATGGTTTTCGTGTGAGACAACAAGACGTGATCTTTTTTCCCTGTAGTATTCTCCTTTTAAAATATCATTTAAAGCATTAAATGTATTCGGCGCTTCGATTTCTGTTAAAAATCCAACAGTACCCATGTTGATTCCAAATATTGGAATATTTGGGTCCATCTTTCCTTGTGCTCTAAGCAAAGTTCCGTCGCCTCCGAGAATTATCGCCATATCGCAGTCAAAGTTAAAAATGTCTTCTGCAAGTTGGTTAAATTCAATATCAAAGTTAATATCATCTATCAGATGAGCTATTTCAGGATATTCCTCTTTTACTTTTTCAATGATTGTATCCAAATTAGGGTCTTCTTTCAATTTTGTAATTTCGTGGGCTAGGCGTCTCTCAATCACCACTTCCCTGCCATTTGTTAAAAGATAATCAACTACCTGTGCAGCAAATATTATCGGTCTTTCCTGGTCAATTCTTGATATGACTCCAACTTTTCCAATAAAGTCGGTTTCGTTATTGTTTAGAATATCAATCATTTGTTTGTGGAGTATCTTATTATTTGCAGCCACTACAACTGCTTTTTCATAAATACTTAAGTTATTGTCGAGTTTTTGACCGTATTTGTTTGTTATAATGCATCCTGCTTCTTCAAGAATCAATTTGGAAGCTGCAATGTCAATTATTCTGCTTCCCCTAAGGTCTAGAAATGCATCATATCTTCCGCTTGCCACATAGGATAGTTCTAATACTACACTACCTAATGCTCTCATACGTCTGGCATTATCAACTAATTTGGAAGCTTGTGAAGTTCCACTTTTGGTAAATCCTCCAAGTGTCATGTTGCTGATATTAATGTTATCGCTTGGCTGGACTTCTTCGTTATTTAGCCAGCAGCCTTTTCCTTTTTCAGCTTCGAAAAAGTTACCGTTTGCAAAATTGCTTATGAAACCTAGCTCAACATCATCTAAAGTTGCAAGACGGCCTTGATTTACATCTGCAACAGCTATTGAAATGCCGTAAGCGGGAATTTCTTTAATCGCATTGTTTGTTCCATCAAGCGGGTCTATTAAGAAAATAAATTTTGGAGTTTCATCTTCACTCAAGTCTTCACGTCTAAGCTCATGTGTGAGTGTGATGCTTCTTTTTGTTCCACAGCCCAATTTCAATTCTCCAATCTCTTCACTTACTATATATGAGAGTACTGGGGCGTTTTTTAAGATATTAATTAATTTGTCTTCAGCTATTATGTCAATTAATGATGTGGGTGTTCCGTCTGCTCCTATTTTTACTTTTTCCGCAGATTCCGGCTTTCCAACATATGGTCTTATGGCCCTGTTAACTTCACGGATAATTTCATAGGCTAAGTCTGTTGCAATTTGTTTGTCTTTAGCATCCATTTTATCCCTCGATAATATTGTCATTTAAGTATATAACTGATGCGACAACTGATGCGGTTTGGTCAACAGTTGTTGTGGATGATTTAATTATAAAATCTTTTATTTTTACTCCACGGCTTTCCATCATATATTCAACCATCATTTTCGCTTCTTCTGTCAATTCATTTAAGTCTTCATTGATTCCGTTTGTTTCAACTACACAACCTAACTCTTCTCCAATAGCTACCGCAATTACTGCTGTTATTTCATCTCCTGGATTATCAGAGGTTATTTCTGATAAAACACAGTTTACCATAGCACCTGGCTTTAGTTTAGGTAATTTTTCTATTTCACAATTGCCTGAAAGCATGCTGGATACTTTTATTAGGTTCACATCTCCTATTCCCGCATCTGTAAGGGCATTGTCAAAGGCATTTAATTTTGTTGGTCCTTCATCTTTTCCAGATACAATAGCTATTCTCATTTTATCACTATACTTAATTTTGTATGTTATATTTTAAATAAATTATTTAAATAATAAAAATATAAATATTGTTTGGTGCACCTAATGATTTTAAATAAATCTTTATCAATTTTATTGTCTGCATGTTTATTCATGTTACTGATGTTTGTAATGTCATCTGTTATTGCATTATTCTTTAATGGAGGTTCCATCCCCTATATTGGGCTTTTATTTGTTGTAATATTTTATTTCATTGCAAAAATGTTTTATAATTATTTGAGAAATGATGAGCTTTACAAGAATACAGGCAGACGATCTTCAGATGAGCCAGATGAGAGTTATATAATTAAAGGTGATAAGGATTTCAAAAAAATTTTCATTATCGTATGGGTCATGATTATTTTGGTTTTAGCGGCCTTTTCATTGTATTTATATTCATTTAATACTGGGTTATTATAATTTCAAACCAGTCTATTTTTCACTCTTTTTTTTCGTATTTCAAAAAAACATCAAAAATAAATAGATTTTGCCGAATACTTTATATAAAATGGACAATATAATTTATATTAATCTAATAATATTCCTTATTATAAGATTAAAAACCGGTTTTTATAAATATGGAGGAAAATTAATGTCAACAAAAGTTGTAGAAATTAAAACATTAAAAGTTGGAAAATATATTGTATTGGGCGGAGAAGCTTGTAAGATTATCAGTTACACTACTTCATCTCCAGGTAAACACGGAGCAGCAAAAGCAAGAATTGAAGCTGTAGGTGTTTTCGACAACCAAAAAAGAAGTCTCGTAAAACCTGTAGATACCAAGGTAGATACCCCTATCATTGATAAAAGATTAGGACAAGTTATATCTATCCAAGGAGCTAATGTTCAAATCATGGATTTAGAAAACTACGATACCATCGACTTACCAATGCCTGAAGATTTAAAAAATGATATTGTTGAAGGTATTGAAGTTGAATACATTGTCGCTTTAGGAAACATGAAAATAATGAGAACTAGAGGATCCGCTTAAGTTCTCTTATTTATTTTTTCCTTTTATGATTTATTATGCTTTTAAATACATATGAACCATGGAAATTTGCATTTTCTCATGAAAATGATGAGCTTAAAGAAAATTCATTTGGGATAATCGGAGTTCCCTTTGACAGCACTACTTCTTATCACTCCGGTGCACGTTTAGGACCAATTGTTGTAAGAGAGGCATCATTTGGTTTTGAAAAATATAATACTGTTTTTAATAAAGACATAACAACTAATTTTTATGATTTCGGTGATGTTAATGTCATTCCCGGAAACTGTGAAGAAACCTGTAAAATAGTTGAAAATACAGTTCGTGAGCTAATAGATTTGAACATAAAACCGATTATTATTGGAGGAGAGCATTCAGCATCTATTGGAGCTATTAAGGTTCTGGCTGAAAAAAATGAGAAATTAACAGTAATTCATTTGGATGCTCACAGAGACCTTGCATTTGAATTTATTGGTGAGAAATATTCACATGCCACTGTAATGAGGAGAGTTCATGAAATGGGTGTTGACTTAGTCCAAATAGGAATAAGGTCCGCTTCAAAAGAGGAAGAAGAATTTGTAAAGTCAACTTATAATATTCAAACATTTAGAAATAAGGATGTTCACAGGCATATGGATGCAATTGAATACTTTTTAGTAAATATTGACGGCCCAATTTACATTTCAATAGATATGGATGTTGTAGACCCTGCTTTTGCACCAAATGTAGGAAACCCAACACCTGGCGGATTATATGTTTCAGAACTTGAAACAATAATTGAAACATTGTCTCGGAAAAATGTTGTTGGTTTTGATGTTGTAGAAACTGCAAGCGACAGGTTGGGTGAGATTACTGCCGTTGTTGCTGCTAAATTAATTTACGATTTTTTAACATTAATAGAATAATTTTTTTATTTTCAATAATATATAAAATAAAATTCTTATCAATATTTTAAACGATTTATCTGTCTATTTGATTTATTTTAAGATAATAACGCTATATTTTATTTAATTAAATATATGGACTTAAATTTAAAGTAGTTTTGATATTATAATAAAATTAAATTGGCAATATTTATTACTATGTTTTAAAAAAAATATTAATATCGGAAGATATATGTTTTTCTGATGAGGTGTTATATGTTAGACAATTTTTTCAAATTTAAGGAAAATGGAACTGATTTTAAAACAGAAATTCTAGCAGGTATCACCACATTTCTCGCTATGGCTTACATTTTAGGTGTAAACCCAGTAATCTTGGCTGATGGTGGAATGCCTGCTACCGGAGTATTCTTTGCTACCGCAGTTGCTTCCGGTATAGCTTGTATAATTATGGGGCTAGTTGCTAAATACCCAGTCGGATTAGCTCCTGGTATGGGACTTAATGCATTATTTACATATACAATCATTTTAGGAATGGGAAACACTTGGGAAACTGCACTCGCAGCAGTATTCATTTCAAGTATTATCTTTTTAATCATTACCGTTTCTGGTTTGAGGGAAGCTATTTTGAATGCTATTCCTCTTGATTTGAAATTAGGTATTGGTGCTGCAATAGGATTTTTCTTAGCATTCTTAGGGCTAAAAGGTGCAGGTATTATCGTAGCTGATCCTTCTACTTACGTTACTATGGGATCACTTTTGTCTCCTCCAGCACTTCTTGCTTTAATTGGTATTGTAATTACTTTAATTTTATATGTAAAAAAAATACCTGCTGCTGTATTTATTGGTTTAGTTGTTACTGCTATTATTGGTGTGATTTTTACATTATTCGGTTTTGGTGCAGGAGACATGTTAATGCCAACTGTTCCAGCGCAATTCATTTCAGCTAATTTTGATGTATCCTTATTTGCAGGATTTATTAAAGGATTTGGACAGTTATTCTCAAACATTCCAAACTTAATAATGATGTTGTTCTCACTTGTATTCGTTACATTCTTTGATACAACAGGAACTTTAATGGCATTAGGTAGACAATGTGGATTTATCGATGAAGAAGGTCAGGCTGTTGGAATTCAAAATGCATTTTTAGCTGACGCTGTTGGTGGTATTGTCGGTGCAATATTCGGTACAAGTACTGTTACAGCATATGTAGAAAGTGCAACCGGTATCGGTCTAGGTGGTAAAACTGGTTTAACCGCAATTGTTACTGGTATCTTATTCATCCTTTCAATATTCTTCGCTCCATTGGTATTAGGATTATTTACTTCTCCTGTTACTTGTGCGGCTCTTGTAATCGTAGGTATATTGATGATTGCACAATTACAAGAAGTTGAATGGGATAACTTAATTGTTGCAGCTTCCGTATTCATGACCATTATCATGATGATTTTAACCTACTCCATTTCATTAGGTATCGCTTGGGGATTCGTTGTTTATGCAGTTGCAAGCTTAGCTAGTGGAAAAGCAAAAGAGTTAGGTTGGGGTATCTGGTTAATGGTTATCGTATTTGTGATATACCTGTTCTTCGGACTTTAAACTCACTTTTGTGAGTTTAACTTTTTTCTTTTTTTTAAAATCAGTCTTGGTAGTCTTTTTCAACTTTATCAAGGTAGTATTTACCCTTATCAGTGATGCTATAGAATCTGTATCTTTTATCTTCTTCATTAAGACATTCCACTAATTCCGCTTCCTTTAATGTCTTTAAATATTTGGATACATGATTGCTGTTGTCATCAATTTCTTTACTAATTTTGGAGGGTATCTTGTCTTCTTTTTCTAAAGATTTTAGAACTTTAATTCTTTTTTTGGAACGTGCAAGTAAAGATATGATGCTCATGTCATCTTTTTGAGTCATAATTTTGAATTTAGATTTTAGCTATTTAATAGATATCTATACGATATTAGCATGCTAATAGCAATGTTTATATTATGTGTGTAATATAATTATATTTGCTAATCTGAGGTGATGTTATTAACAAGAAGATTTTTATAATTATAATCCTGATGATTGTTGTTGCATTAATCTTTATAATGCCAATAAGTTCCACTTATGACTTTGAAGGATTATTTACAATTGATTTGCCTAGGGGTCAAGAGTATTCGAATGTGGCTTGGTGTCATCCTAATGGTGCGTTAGGCTGTAAAAATGAATACTGGGAAAAAGATGCAGGTTGTGAAATAGACGGCAGTGAAATGGTTATATATTATTATGATAATTCATTGGTCTGTGATGGAGAATCAAATGCATGGAATCATGCGATTAATGATTTGACTACTTCGTATCTCTATGAAGTTTATCAAAATGATGGGGATTCTATAGTGCTAAAAAATGATATTGGCATGAGGAATATGCCTCCATATCTTGTTGGTAAAGTGAAGGATGATGGAAGCGAAGTTGTTTTTGTTGGTGGACATAACCTCGATGATTTAAAGAAGTGTTCAAGTACAATTAAATTTGAATAGGTGATAAAATGTTAGTACGTAATTTGGACTTTTTGTCTATTCCGAAAGAATTTTCCAAAGTAGAAATTGACATTTATGATGAAAAGTCAATTGCTTTAGTTTATATTGAAAATAAAGGATATTCTTTAGTTTTAAAGGATAATGGTGAAGTTGATGCTGTATTTTTACTTAAAACAGATATTCTTCCTCACAATGTTAATGATCACACAGACAGGGAAGATTTCATCAATGTAATTAAAATGCTGCTCGATAAAATTTATAATGTCGCTGATATTAAGGAATATGAAAAACAACATCAGGAACATGTGTTTTTAAGATTAATGGACATGTTGAATGAAGGAAACGACATAGAAAAGATTAATGAAGATAATTCTGAAACATATAAAGACATTGAAAAAGGTTTCATGAAACTGGAATTGGATATCATGGACAATAAAATCAATGCTTTAAACTCATCCATTTCTGACGTTTCAAATAATTTAGATTCAACTGTTAGGGATATTGAAGAAAAGAATTGGGGAAATAAATTAAGAAAAACAATTGATCAAAATAACTGGGGTTAAATTATGGTTAAGTGTCAAAACTGTGGGGCGGAAGTCATTGGGTCTGACTTCTGTTTTAATTGTGGTGAAAAAGTAGAAAAATTTGAAGCCAATTCTGATATCTGTCCAAAATGTGGAACAAAAAATGATAAAAACACAACTTTTTGCCGTGAATGTGGGCATAAATTGGCTAATGGAGCATCTGTTTCATTTAAACAACAAGAATGGAATGCAAGACGTGATGAAGTTCTTGCAAGATATGATAAACTTGCAGAGGAATTTGGAATCAAGGATGAGGATTATTTCTTAACAAGTGTTCGCAGATTCAATAAATTGGAGCAAGGCACATCAAAGCACAGAACTCTTAATGCGCTTTTCACTGATAGGTATCTGTTCGATTCAGCTGGAATACCTTTTATGAACGTTTCTAAAGCATTTGGTAATGAAACAATGATTGACGGATTTTTCATGATAAAAGAGGATAAATTCGTTTTCATGGAAATTGATAACCGGGATTGGGAAAAGGTAAATGCAGGAATAAACAATTTCTATTTTGATAAAATCGTTTCAATGAGAGTAACTTTAGGTCTTGGAGATGAAAGTAGATATGAAGATATTACAAAAAGGGCTCCAACATCAGCACATGATATTAAAAGATCAATTCAAAATGATATCCAATCTCTTAAGGCAACAAGATTTAAAGATTTAATTGCAAATAATGATAGTGCTGACATGTTTGATAGATTATTAATAAAATTGGTAGACAATACATTTTATGAAATCAGACTTCCAAGCTATAAGTTTGGTCAAAACTTAATTGCTTTATTCGAAAGTTTAAGAAATCAACCGCAAAAGGTCATTGTTGAAAATCAAAACCCACAATATTCAAAAGCCCAACAATTAAAGGAGTTCCAAGAATTACTTGAAAGTGGCGCTATTACTCAAGATGAATTCAATCAGTTAAAAAAAGAATTATTATTTAGTTAATTGGTGTTTTTATGGTTAAATGTAATCGTTGTGGAGTTGAAATTGCGGATTCATTCGAATTATGCCCTAATTGTGGAAATGATTTAACAAAGGATAAAGTTACAAAAAATGCAGATTCTGATGTAAAAATAGATGAAAATGTTAATGCTGGTAAAACATGTCCTCATTGCGGAACTACACTGGAAAGTGATGCTGAATTTTGTTCGCAATGTGGACAATCGCTAACTGCACCTATAAAAAAATCGGATAATGAAGATATTCTAAACAGCATTGATTTTGTTAAAGTAGGGGTTTTTTCATTAATTTCTACAGTAGTAAGTGCAATCCTATCTGTAGTTTTCTTAGCAATTATGAACATTCCGAATTATAATTTGTTTAATATTCCCTTTTTTCCATTAGCTTTCTATTTAGCTATATTCATCTCAGTTGTATTTTTTGCAGCATTGCAAAAAAATTTCTTCGAAGGCATATTTTTAGGTTTGATTGTTGGTATATTAATGGCAATTCTTGAGGGGTTTTTGATTTCTTTAATTTTGGATGCTTATGCCTATCAAACATATTTCGGATATCATTCAATAGAATTCATAATTCTATCTGTAATATTTGGATTTGCGGCTAATTATTTTTTAAAAGATTATTTATCCAGATATATTAAAATTGATGAATTATTTTAATTTGATTTGTTTTTTCAAATCATTTTTTTTCTTTTTTTTAAACATAACAATATAATTAAATATCACCAAAACCAAAATTATAATATTAACTAAGAATGGAGCATATTGTTATGAATAAAAGAACTATTGAGCTTTCAGGCCATATTATTGACTCATTGACATTAACCAAAACAATGGGCATAATCATGGATAAAGGCGGAGAATTTGATATTTTGGAAATTGATGTTGGACGTAAGAAATCAGACATAAGTCATGCGAAAATCGAAGTTTCAGCAGATTCTCCCGAATTATTAGAGTCTATTTTAGATGAATTGTCTGTTCTTGGTGCTTCAATCGATGACATTAAAGAAGTTAAACTTGTTGCATCAACAAAAGATAAAGTTGCTCCTGAAGGTTTTTATTCATCATCTAACCATACCACTCATATTTTCTATGGTGGAGATTGGATTCCTGTTGAAGAAATTGAAATGGACTGTTTGGTTGTTGTTGATGAGGATGAGAAAAGAGCATTTGTAAAACCAATTGCTGATGTTAAGTCTGGAGATAAAATTGTAGTCGGTCTTGACGGTGTTAAGGTAACTCCTCCTCATAGGTCAAGAGATGAACAACAAGTATTCGAGTTCATGAACAGTGAAGTATCCTCAGAAAAGCCATTAATGAATTTAATCAATGGTATTGCTTCAGAAATGAAAGAAATAAAGGCTAAAGGTGGAAAAATAGGTATTGTCGGAGGACCGGCTATTGTACATACAGGTTCTGGAAAATACTTGGCAGCACTAGTTAAAGAAGGTTATATTGATGTAATCATGGCAGGTAACGCTTTAGCTACTCATGATATTGAATCTAACTTGTTTGGAACTTCATTAGGTATTGAAGTTGAAACAGGAAAGATTGTAGCCCATGGACACACTCACCATATGAGAGCAATAAATAGAATTAACCGCTCCGGTTCAATCAAAAATGCAGTTGAAGACGGAACCTTAACCGGAGGTATCATGTATGAGTGTATTAAAAACAATGTTCCATATGTTCTTGCAGGTTCAATTCGTGATGATGGGCCTCTTCCAGACGTTATAACTGATATTACAGAATCACAAAAATTGATGCGTCATTATGCTCAGGAAGTTGACATGGTAATTATGATTGCAACAATGCTTCATTCCATTGCAACGGGTAATTTGCTTCCATCAAGGGTTAAAAGTATATGTGTGGATATTAATCCATCTACAGTTACTAAATTATCTGATAGAGGCAGTGCGCAAGTTGTTGGAATTGTCACTGATATTGGAACATTTTTACCATTGCTTTACAATGCATTACAGGAGGAATAATCATGTCATTTACAGCTTTTATTCTTGATGTAATTACCGATACAATTTATTGTGCAAGAATTACTATTGAAGATGGAAAGTATAAGGAAATCACTCCAATTTTTGTTAATGAAGATACCAAAGTGGATATGAAAGGGTTGATGATGCCGGGATTCATTGATTCACATATTCATATTGAAAGTAGTATGATGACACCGGCACAATTTGCTAAAGTAGCTGTGCGCCATGGAACTACCTGTGTTGTTTGCGATCCTCATGAAATTGCAAATGTTTTAGGAATAGAAGGTATTGAAGCAATGATTGAAAATGCAAAACAAGTTCCTTTTAAGTTTTTCTTCTCAGCGCCTTCTTGTGTGCCTGCAACACCTTTTGAAACCTCAGGAGCCGTTTTAGATTCATCAGATATAAATTATTTGCTTAAAAAAGATGAAATTGTTGCATTAGGTGAAATGATGAATTTCCCTGGTGTAATCAATGGTGATGAAGAGGTTTTAAATAAACTAAAATTGGCTAGAATTTATAATAAACCGATTGACGGTCATGCACCATTGCTTTCTGGTGATGATTTAAACAAATATCTTAATCAGCAGATTTCAACTGACCATGAATGCAGCAATATTCTAGAGGCATTTGAAAAGAAAATCAAAGGTATGAAAATCATGGTTCGTGATGGGTCATCTGCATTAGATATGGAAAGCCTTTTTAATATAGATGATATCTATTCATATATTGATGATCCTGAAAGGTTGGGGGTTCTTTTTAGAGACATATTCGAAAAGAAAATCTATTCTCCATTGTTTGATTTCATTGTCAGTGATGATAAAAATCCCAACGACTTACTTAAGGGCCATTTAAACAAATCCGTTAAGAAAGCAAGTAAGTTAGGAATAGATATTTTAAAAGCTATTAATATGGTGACAATTAACCCTGCATATCACTATAATTTAAACTGTGGAGCCATCGTAGTGGGTGCAGATGCAGATTTTATCATTGTTGACAGCATTCATGATTTAAATATTCAAGAAACATATATCAATGGTGAATGTGTATTCGACGGCGAAAATGTTTTATTTGATGCTCCGGAAGTTGATGCCAGAAATTCAATAAAAGCAACTAAAAAATCCCCTAGCGATTTTGACATATTATATGATGGAGATGAATGTGAAGTCAATGTAATAGAATGTATCGATGGGGATTTATTGACTAAAAAGGCAACTGCAAAATTAAAAACTAAAGATGGAATAGTCCAGTCGGACATCATTCAGGATGTTTTAAAGATTGCAGTTGTTGAACGTTATGGTGGAAACAAGGTATCAAATGCTTTCATTAAAGGATTTGGACTTAAAAAAGGCGCTATCGCTTCCTCAGTTTCCCATGATTCACATAATATGATTGTTATAGGCTATAACTCAGAAATGATGGCTAAAGCCATAAATAACGTCATCGATAATCAAGGAGGAATTGCAGTTGTAAGTGAAGATTTCACTGATTCATTGCCACTGCCTATTGCCGGGTTGATGTCTAATGAAGATGCAGAGATTATTGCAGATAAATTGACCACCTTGCAGAGTATGGCCGCTGCCTTAGGATCAAATCTTACTTCTCCATTCATGACAATGGCATTCATGGCATTGCTTGTTATTCCGTCACTTAAAATATCTGATCAAGGATTATTTGATGGAGATTCATTTGAATTTATTGATGTTATTAGAGATTAAGGCTCATAGCCTTTTTTTCTTAACTCTTCTTTTATTTTATCCATTGCTTCAATATCTTCCCGGTATCCTACTTTTTTAACGACACGATTTGCTTCTCTAAATTTTTTTAGATATTCCTGCTTTTTTTCTTCATCAACAATATCAAATCTGCTAAGATTAGATAAAGTTTCAACTACATAAGCAAATCCTCTATTCATTGCTTTAGTATCCTTATTTATAACTAATTCAGTAACTTTTGATTTGATTACAATGGCTTCATCTTTCTTTTTGATAGGGTCGCTTTGTTTTACAGCTTCAGTTAAGCTTGTAACTTCACATTTAAAATAGGCATCAGCACATTTTAAAGTTGTATCTTCATTGAAATAATCCTGTGGAAGATTTCCAAGAGTGGACATGGTGAATAATTCAGGGTCATGTGTTATATTTACAACAAACTTCCTTTGTGAGATGATATTGTCTAATGTATGGCTTCCTTTAAAAATACGATTTAATATTGTGTCGGGGCCAGAACAAATCACACCAATTGGGGCGGCATTTTTTAAATTTTCATCATTTTTTGTAGTGATGATTGTTTCGTATTGTCTTCCTTTCTCCATTCCAATTAATGATAAATCAATTTTCATAATATCATGTTTATTTTTTTTGAATAAACCTTTTTATATGTTAACTAACAATATATACATTATATTATTTATTTTTAAAGGAGTTTAGGCTATGAAATATAAGATGTATGATGAAATGATGGAGCAACCGGAGTCACTTAGAAAGACTTTCGAATCAGAATTTGCCAAATTGGATGAAGTTTCAAATCTAGTTTTGCAAGCTGATAAAATTTATTTAATCGGTTGCGGTAGTTCTATTTCAACTTGTTACAGTGTACGTGATGCAATTAGAATGTCAAGTACTAATATAGATATTGAAGTTTATACAGGATATGAATTCTATTATAATAAAAGATTAGTTGATGGTGAAAACTCCATTGCGATTTTTACTTCTCAGTCCGGCGAAACTGCTGATACTTTAGCATCACTTAGAAGAGCTAATGAATTCAACATTCATACAGTGACTATTTCAAACGAACCTGAAAGTTCCATGATCAAAGAAGCCAGTACTCCAATTATAACTCAATGTGGAACTGAAACTGCTATTTTAGGCACTAAAACTTATATTACTCAATTAGCTTGTCTTTATCAAATCTTATTCAAAGCTAGTGATTATGAACAAAAAACAGAATTGTTAGCTCAACTTTCTGAAATGCCTAAACTGCTGGAAAAGTTATTGCTTTTAACTGAAGATGAAAGCAAAGAGCTTGCTGAGGAATTCAAAGATGAAGATATTTTCTATTGTTTAGGAAGCGGCCCTAACTTTGGTCTTGCTTATAAATTAGCCATGACAATGCTTATGGAGGGAGCAGTTAAACATGCTTGCCCTGAGTATTCTGCTGAATTCAGGCATGGTTTAATAGAACGCGCAGAAAAAGATGTTCCTATTATAATTTTGAAATCTGAGTTCGAATCAGATGAAATTACTGATAAGGCTATTGAATTTTCTAAAAACTTAGAGTTAAAAACAATTCTTTATGAACTTAAAGACTTTGCCGATGTCGATAAATTATTATCTCCATTCATTTTAGTAATCCCATTAGAATGGTTTGTTTATTACCTTGCGCACTTTAATGGTGAAGATCCTGGTGCAACAAGACACATTGGAAAAGTCAGATATTAATTTTTTTTTAAAAATAATAAAAAAAGAGATAAAATGTAGAAAATTTATTCTACATTTACTTTATGTTTTGGTATAATTAATTTTGGAATAGTAATAGTTACGATTCCAGCTGCGAATTTTGCAGTAATATTTTGTATATCAATGCTGTTTTCAAATCTTACAGTTTTTACACATTTTCCGGTTTTGATAGCAGATACGATAAGTTCAGCTTCGTCTTCTTCTTCAAATTCTTCAATGTATGATTTGAAAGTAGTTTCAATAGTAAGATCGTTGTCGCCCGCTTCGATTAAGACATCCTCTTTTTCAACACCTGGGACTGCAGCTTTGATGTAATAAAAGTCTTTAGTTTCAACAAGGTCGATATCTAAAGTTTGAACGGTTGCTTTTTTGTAATCACTATATTTTTGATCAGCATTTTTTTGCATATTTTTAATGCTGTCTCTGAATTCATCAATACTTCTGTATAAGTCATTGATTACATTGTCAGCAATGTTTTTACCTTTTTCTTTGGTTTCTTCGTATTTTTCTTTAGTATCGCCGAATTTTTCTTTTTCTTCGTCTATGTTATCGTCTTGAATTTCTTCTTCTTTTTCAGTAAATTTTGCATCAATAGTTTCAGAGTCTACCATAATTTTCACACTCCTTTTTTGATGTTTTTTATTGACATTTATTAGTTACTTTTTGTTACTATATAAAGTTTTCTATTTTTATAACTAAAAGTAATTAAAAAGTAATTCCTTTAATCTTTGATTTTTCATATGAATAATAGGTTATTTTATAAATTTATTTAATTATTTTAGTAATATTGGTAATGGGGATTATTTAATGGTTTGTATTAATTAAAATTATATTTACTTTTGGTTTAAAATACTTTTAATTGAATGG
>CAJGDA010000007.1 GCA_904501935.1 uncultured Methanobrevibacter sp.
AAATGGGTCGGAGAATCTGAGAAAGGCGTAAGAGAAGTCTTTAGAAAAGCAAAACAAGCAGCGCCAACAGTAATCTTTTTCGATGAAATTGACGCAATAGCCAGTGCACGCAGCGGAAGCGATACTGACAGTGGCGTTACCAAAAGAGTTGTAAACCAACTCTTGACTGAAATGGACGGTTTAGAAGAACTTGAAGATGTTGCAATCATTGCAGCAACCAACAGGCCGGACATTTTGGATGCTGGACTTATGAGACCTGGAAGATTTGACAGACACATTCAAGTTAAAGAACCAGATGAAGAAGCAAGACTTGCAATCTTTGAAGTCCATACCAAAGACATGCCCCTTGCGGACGATGTTAATCTTAAAAAATTAGCTAAAAACACCGAGGGGTATGTTGGGGCTGACATTGAAGCTGTTTGCAGAGAAGCCGCAATGTTAACCTTAAGAGACAACCTCGAAGCTAGTGAAATCCCATACAAATACTTTAAAGATGCAATCGATAAAGTGAAGCCTGGAAATGACCAGGATGAACAGCTAGTTCAGTATATGTAAGGAAGAAACACCACATTTCTTCCTTTTTCCTCCTATTTATTTTTAAATTTAATTCCGACCATATAGGGGAAAAATACGGACATTTTTCCCCCAACCTCTAAAATAAAAAATACTTATTTTCTTGGTAAAATCTCTTCTTGAGGCAATAACCCCTTATTATGATAATATTGAGGCTTATATTCAATAAATGGAAATATTTTACCCTTTAAACCCCACTTAGGATTATATCCAAAAACATTTACATATTCCGCCAAATCATTGCGCTCATTTTTCAATGCTTTTGTAACTTCAAATAGTGCTTTTGTATCGTCAATAGCTCTGTGAAAATTGACTTTTTCAAGGTTATAATGTTCAACGGCATCAATCAATTTATGAGGATAGTCTTTACGATCTCTCAAGACAGTGTATGTATCTATCCATCCGACATTCTCAACAATATCGTCCGCTTCCAGAGGATAGTGTCTTTTTAACAAATAATAGATGAAAGATAAATCGAATTGTGCATTATGCGCAATCATTAATGTGTTTCCGGTTAATCTCTCCTTTAAGTCCTGGGCGACAATATGTTCATATACTCCCTTTTCCTTAAGCTTTTCATTGGTTATCCCTGTAATTTCAGTGATTTTCTGAGGCAGATAACCATCATATTTAATGAACTTATCATATTCATCAATAATCTCGCCCTCATTGACTGTTACCATTGCCAATTCGATAATCTGACAAGTCAAAAAATTTAAACCTGTGGTTTCAGTATCAAAAAATATAATTTTTATTTGAATTCCTCCAATTAGATTAGCTTGTGAGGTGAATCGCTTGTATCTCTAGGATAATCTGTAGTTGTCAAAGGCTTATTTATCTTTTCAAGGCGCACATCCAAGAACCTGCGGCCATCTTCACTAGCGCAGAAAATTGGTACTTTGACCCCATAATAATACGGTTTGATTTCATCCGCATATCCCCTAACTTCCTTTGAAGCACATGCTGTTACGATATCACCGTATTCAAATACCATCTCTGCCTCTTCACGGCTTATTCCAGTCGTATGGGCAACAAAAATATAAACATTGACGTCATCGTCTACCGGATATTCCCTAAGCTCCTTTATCATAGGTGAAGGTATGACTGTTATTGCAATGTCCTTATATCCTTTTTCTATTGCAAGCTTTAGACCTTCCAATTGGTTCAACTCAGCAGTTTCAGGATATAAAACAATGCTGTCCTTTTCCTCCAAGTTTTTAATCACTTCAGGTATTGGTGTTGTGCTTATCAAACCTGATACTCTTCCTCCAACCCCTTGAACTACTCGAGGATTGGTCATCAAAACTGTTCCTGCACCGTCACATACGCCCACAACACAGTCGATGTTTCCCTTTTCCATGTTTGTTTTCAAGATTTCTGAAATCCCTACAGTTACCAAATCATCCATTTCAATGACCCTGTCGGGAGTGCACATTCCAAAATCCTGGATTCTGAAATTAATGTTTTTGCGAATGAATTCCTCATTTAACTCGTCTACCTTATGCATCACATGAAACATTGGGCAATATTTCATCTCTGAAGATCCAACTTCAGTAATTTCACCGTTTTCAATTACAACCTTCACTTTGCCTAATGTTTCTATTACATGTCTGTCTTCAACCATATAACCACCGTTGAATAATATTATTGAAATAACCTATAAAAAATTTATCGTAAACTAATCATTACCCCCATTGAAAAAATTCTATATACTTGAATGAATAGAGTTTATAATGATTAGTCAATACGAGGGATTAACTTGACTCAGAAAAGTGAAGCTCAAAAAGGCAACATCACCCCTGAAATGGAATATGTTGCAAAAGCAGAAAATATAGACGTAAACAAATTAGCTAAATTAATAGATATTGGAAAAGTAGTAATTCCAAAAAACATAAATGGACACTCCAACCCGTGCGGAATTGGAGAAGGCCTAAAAACAAAAGTTAATGCAAACATCGGTTCATCATCCAAAATTGATGACATTGCCTTGGAAATTGATAAAGCTAAATTGGCACAAGAATACGGTGCTGACGCATTGATGGATCTGTCAACAGGTTCTGATTTGAAGTTATTCAGGAAAAAAATCATGGATGCAGTGGATTTGTGTATAGGCACTGTTCCCATTTATGAATCTGGCGTCGTGACACTCAATAAAAACAGGGAAATCATTGATATGGACCCTGACGACATCTTCAAAGCCATTGAAAATCAAGCCAAAGAAGGAGTGGACTTCATGACACTCCACTGCGGAATCACAAAAGACCTAGTCCAAAAATTAAAAGCTGCAAACAGGATGATGGGAATTGTAAGCCGTGGCGGAACATTCATAGCTTCTTGGATTAGTCACAATGACCTGGAAAACCCATTATATGAAAATTACGATTATCTATTGGAATTGGCCTATGAGTACGACATTACCTTATCCCTAGGTGACGGACTTAGACCTGGCTGTCTAGCTGATGCAAGCGATATCCCTCAAATTCAAGAGCTTGTAACCCTTGGCGGACTTGTCAAAAGAGCTCAGGATGCCAATGTGCAAGTGATGGTTGAAGGGCCGGGACACATGCCTTTAAACCAGATTAAAGCAAATATGGAAATTCAAAAAACAATTTGTCATGGAGCTCCGTTTTACGTTTTAGGACCTCTCGTAACTGATATTGCACCGGGATATGACCACATTACCGGAGCAATCGGAGGAGCCATTGCCGCTACAGCTGGAGCCAGTTTCTTATGTTATGTGACACCTGCCGAACATTTGTCATTGCCTAGCCTGGAAGATGTTAAAGAAGGAGTTGTCGCTTCTAAAATCGCTGCTGAAGCGGCTGATGTTGCTAAAGGATTACCTCAGGCATGGGACAGAGAACTTGCAATGGCAAAAGCCAGAAGAGAATTTGACTGGGATGCCCAATTTGACCTTGCACTAGACAAATCCAAGCCTAGAAAATATCGTGACAAATGTAAACTTGACGATGATGAAATGTGTGCGATGTGTGGAGAATATTGCGCTGTAAAAATAGCCAAAGGTGAATTTTAATGAAATATCAGGAATTGGTAGACGTTTACTCCGCACTTGAAGCAACCACCAAAAGACTTGAAAAAACCGAAATAATAGCCGAATACTTGAAAAAATTAGATTCAGACACCATTGAAAAAGTAGGTTTGTTAATTTTAGGGGTCGTATTTCCAGCTTGGAGTTCAGAAGAAATTGGAATTGGTGGCAAACTCGTAGAAAGAGCAGTTGCTGAAGCTGTAGGAACCACACAGGCCGCAGTGGAAGATGCTGTTCGCGATGAAGGAGACATTGGTCTTGCCTGCATTAAATTATATGCCAAAAAATCCCAAATGACATTTTTCTCACAACCTTTGACAATCGACTTTGTTTTCAATAGCTTACGAAAGCTATCCACAATAAGCGGTTCAAGATCCACTAATCGTAAAATTGCAATAATTTTGGAATTGTTAAGCCAAGCAAGTGCAACTGAAGCCAAATATTTGACCCGTACGATTACCGAAGAGCTAAGAATCGGAGTGGGTGATGGAGTGGTCAGAGATGCAATAGCTCAGGCTTTTGAAATTGATAAAAAAGTGGTTGAAAGAGCCCAGATGCTTACTAATGACTTTTCAGTGGTTGCAAGAACTGCCAAGGAGCAAGGAGCAGCAGGTCTTGAAAAACTTAATCTAACCCCTGGAACTCCAGTAAAACCAATGCTTGCACAACTTGCACCTCCGTTAGATGAAATCATACCTGAAATGGGAGAGGCAATTTGTGAAACCAAATACGACGGCATTCGATTGCAGGTTCACAGAAACGGACCTGAAATCAAAATATTCACACGCAGACTTGAAAACATTACAAATGCACTGCCCGAAATTGTCGAACTGTTCGATGAATATCTGCCCCATGAAGACTACATTGTTGAAGGGGAAGTAATAGCTACAAGGGATGGCAAACCTCTGCCTTTCCAAAATGTCCTGCATCGTGTTAGAAGAAAGTATGATGTAGAAAAAGCTATGGAAAATGTTCCATTAAAATTATACTTATTTGATGTATTGTATTACAAAGTTCCAATGATTGATGAACCTCTAAAAACAAGAAGGAATACATTGGAAAACATTGTAGATACATCAGTCGATGAAATGAATTTGAGTACAATGATTGTCGGAACTCCAGACAATCTCAATGAAATTCAAGAACTGTTTGAAACCTCCATTGAAGGAGGGCATGAAGGAATCATGATTAAAGACTCAAACGAACCATATATTCCTGGTCTCAGAGGCAAAAAAATGCTCAAATATAAAGCAGAACCTGAAACCCTGGATATGGTCGTTATCGGAGGCACCTATGGAATAGGCAAGCGTGGAGATTTCGTTGGCTCATACCTGGTTGCCCTTAGAGATGAAAATGATGACTTCAAAAGCGTTGCCTATGCAGCAACAGGCCTTGACGATGCAACTTTAGAATACTTAACCGCTAAAATGAAGGAACTGGAGATTTCAACCAAAGGCCGTGACATAAAAGTTGAGCCGAAAATAGTTCTGGAAATTGCATTTTCCGAAATCGTTGAATCACCTGAGTATGAAACAGGTTACTCCTTAAGATTCCCTGTCGTTAAAAATATAAGAAAGGATAAAAGTCCAATGGATGCGGACACCGTTGAAAGATTGCTTTCAATGTACAACACAGGAAATTAAGAATTATTTACATGCAAATCGTTCATTTTTAAGTTTTTGGAGTATACTAAATGAAGCATATATGGTTAATGCCTTAAATTAATTTTCAGGCAATTTCTTAACATTATTGATAACTGTTCTTGTAATCGGATAAACGATGATTTCATAAATTGTTTTGAACAATGCTTGAACTATAATCATTGCCAATAGCGCTTCAATAGGCATTGTTCCGAAAAACCCAATGAAGATAAATATGATTGCATCCAACCCTTCACCAAAAAGTGTTGATGCGATGCATCTGAAAAACAGCTTTTCCTCATCCCATCTTTTAAGATAGGTCATCAACCTTGCATTGACAAGTGATCCTACCAAATATGCTGCAAAACTGGCTATCAGCAATCTGAAAGTACTGCCTAAAACTATTGCAAAAGCTTGCGAATTTTCAAAAAACGCCGGTGCCGGAAGCCAAATTGTTATGGTGTAGCAAATTACAGCTACAAGATTCATGAAAAATCCGAGCAAAATCACATTTCTGGCCTTTTCATAGCCGTAAACCTCCGCCAAAACATCATTTACAATGTAGATTATCGGAAAGATTATTACACCACATGGCAGGATAAATGAGAAAAAGTCAAATGTTTTGCCTGCAATAATGTTTGAAACAATCAAACACGCAGTGAAAACTCCTGTCAAAATAGCATACAATTCTGTTTTAGTCAAATTTTCAAACATAATCATATTATATTTCTAATATTAAATAAATTTTACAAGGCAAAATCCTATCACCTATTTCTACCTTGAAAAATAATTAAAAAACCATGGAAATTACAGACGATAAACTATTAAGGATAGCTTTGATAACTTCTCTTATTGGAATAATCGGGCTGATTGCCTTTACCCCCTCAGTTGAAGTTAAGAAAGTTGACATAAAAGACATTTCAAGAGCCATGATTGATGAAAAGGTATGTGTAGATGGCGTAATAACCGATATCAGCCAGTCCAGTTCAAAGACAAATTACTTTTTAACGATTAACGATGGCGAAAGCCAGATTACACTGATAGTCTTTGAAAAGCAGGTGGCTGAAATTCAATCGAGAAACATGGATATTGAAAGCTTTAAAAATAGAAAGGTTGAAGTTGTAGGAACAATTACTGAATACAAATCTGCATTGGAGTTGATTTTATCGAGTGGAGATAGTTTGCGAACGATAAACTAACAATATCTATTTATTTAAAAAAATTCAAAAATACATATATTAACATTATAGGAATTTTGATTATGTCTGACAAAAAGAGATTATTTGGAACTTTTGGAGTTAGAAGAACAGCGAACGATGTTTTAACTCCTGAATTCGCATCAAGGCTTGCGGCCTGTTACGGTTCACAAATTCAGGGAACCGTAGCTGTTGGTGGCGATACAAGGACATCCACACCAATGCTAAAAGAAGCTGTGAAAGCAGGCCTTTTATCTTCAGGATGTGATGTTGTGGATTTGGGAATTCTTCCAACACCAGGTGTTCAATATGCTGTTCGCAAGTATTATGATGGCGGAGTAATGATTACTGCTTCACACAATCCTCCAAAATATAATGGGCTTAAGTTTTTAGATGAATATGGTATTGGAATACCTGATGAGATGGATATTGCAATCGAAAAGCTGTACTTTGATGAAGAGCCTATAAGAGTGCCTTTCTCTGAAATCGGCCAAATTTACCACAATGACAAAATCATTGAAGAATATGTCGATGAAGCAATCTCCAAAGTTGATGCTGATGCAATCCGAAAAGCCAATTTGAAAGTGGTTGTTGATTGCGGAAGCGGAGCAGGCTGTTTTACAGCACCATACCTAATTCAAAAGCTTGGCTGTAATGTAACCACACTTAACTGTCAACCAGATGGATTTTTCCCAGGCCGTGACCCTGAACCAATCGAAGAAAACTTGCAGGAGCTAATAAGTGTCGTGAAAGAATTAAACGCAGATATTGGCCTTGCACATGACGGTGATGCAGACAGAACCATATGTATTGACGAGAAGGGAAACTTTGTTTTAGGAGATAAGACCTTCACACTTGTTGAAAAGCAAATGCTTAAGGAAAACAATGGCGGAACCATCGTCACAACAGTTGCAACTTCCCAGGCCATTTATGATGTTGCAGAGGAATTCAACGGCGAAGTAATAGCTACAGCTGTTGGAGATTTGCTTGTGGCCCGTAAACTCAAAGATGAAGATGGATTATTCGGCGGTGAAGAAAACGGCGGTTTGATTTTCCCTGACTTTGTTTATGGAAGGGATGCCGTGATGACCGTTGCAAAAATATTGGAAATCATTGCAAAAGAGAAAAAGACACTCTCCGAGCTGGTCAGCGAACTTCCTGTCTATTATGCCAAAAAGATGAAAATCGAATGCCCTGACGATCAAAAAGAATTTGTCATGTCCAGCATTGCACAAGAAATAAAGGAAACTACCGATTTTGAGCTTGACTTGACAGACGGTGTTAAAATCCTGAAGGATGACGGATGGGTCATCATCAGACCGTCCGGAACCGAACCGATTTTCAGATGCTTTGCCGAGTCTGATTCCCAAGAGAAAGCCGATGAAATGACCGAGTGGGGAATCAGCTTAATCAAAAAATATAAAAAATAAATCAAGTGAAAATTTCATTGGGATTGTCCGGAAATAGTTGATTTTAATTAATGCTAACTTATTAATAGGACAATACTCAAAATATACTTGATTCAATGTGAATTTTAAAAATTCACTAAATTATTTTTTATTTAATTAAACAGCATTTTTAACCAATATTATTAAATTTATCAAACGGATAGTGAATTATTTAATTTTTAATTATTCAAAACACTAGTTTTCGTAAGATTTAATGTAGTCAAATTTTAAACAAAATTTTTCTCAAAAAAAATCCGCAACCCTATCAGCAATATAGAGTTATTTGAAATTTTAGCTAAAATAAAAAAATTTTAAAATGATATTTCCGGACATTTCCAACATATCGAATACTTGTTTTTAGCCATTATCAAATTAATTTTTATTTAATAACTAGTAGACTTCTTCAACGTTGATGTAATTTCATCGATTCATATATAAAATTTCAAAAAAAGTTTCAATCTCATTAGTTGATAAACAGCAAAAAAGGTCTTTAAAATTCATTTGTTCTCTCAAATTTTTTCACAAAAATCTGAATAATAAAAAAAAGTATTAAGAAGATTATCTTCCAAATCTTCTTAATTGAGTGAATCCAAGTGCAACAAAAGCAAATAACAATGCAATGATTGGATTTCCAGTTTCATTAACACCTGATTCAGTTTTTAAATGTTCAATTTTATTTTTCTGTGTGTTATTCTCATTAGCCAATACCTTGATAGTATCAGTTGTGTTTATAGGAACATATTTCTCATCACCGGAATAGTAAATTTTGATTTCATATGACCCTGCCTTAATGCTGGACAAATCGAATACTGCTTTACCATTAATAACCGGTTGAGTATATGTTTTTCCATCGATTTCTATTCTTACACTGCCTGTTGCATCATCAGGGAGATCAATAATGAGTTTGCCATCACTAAGTTTTGAAACAATTGATGGAGTAACCTTTTTAACCTCGAAAGTGGTTGTTAGATTGCTTGGCAAGTACTTATCATCCCCGCTATAAGTTACATGAACCTCGTATTCTCCTGCACTAAGTTTTGAAACAATGACTTGTGCAACGCCATTTACAACAGGAATGTCATTATAGTCTTTACTGCCAACTGTAACATTTACACTGCCTCCTGCATCATCTGCTCCAACGTAGATATCTATGACTCCTTTTTCAGAAACATAAATATCACTTGCATTTAGAACGATACTTGAAGGGATTTTGTTTACAGCAAGAGTGGCTGTTTTTGCTGAAGAACTATAATTACCGTTAGTATTTGCTGTTACGTTAACTATATAATTACCTGCAGGCAAATCTGGAACAATAATGTTTTCACCAGGTTGAATAGTGCCGTTAACTACTATGTTGCCATCTTCATCAATAATTGCATAAGTAATGCTGGTGGCATTTTCACTAGTAACCGGGATGATGATAGAATCTCCAACATTTACTTCAATGTCTTCTACATTTACAGATGAATTGGCACGATTAACAGTGAGTGTAGAGACATAATTTGCTGTGACATAATTGTCCTCAGGAACAGTAGTTAAATTAACTTTATAATCGCCTACACTTAATTTTAAACCAGAAATAATTCCATTAGAGCTATCTAACCCTCTTAAAATAGAAAGAACACCAGGTTCAACAGTGCCATTAACTACAATTTTACCTTTTTCGTCAATGATTTGATAATTAACACTTATTGCCCCGATACTAGTAACTTTAATGCGAATTTCCTCACCGTAAATTACACTGACATCTTCTGCACTAACAAAGGAAGGAGCACGATCAACCGTAATCTTTGAGACATTATTTACTGAAACATGATTACTATCAGTAATTGTTGTTAAGTTAACTGTATATTCACCCGCAGCTAAAGCCAAACCTGTAATGTCCTCTCCGACTTTTATAGTGCCATTGGCCACAACTTCATTGTTCTCATCAATGATTTGATAAGTGATTTGTGTGGCGTTAATGCTGGTAACTGGAACTGTGACTTCATCACCGTAAGTTACACTGACATCTTCTGCACTAACAAAGGAAGGAGCACGATTAACAGTAATCTTTGAGACATTGTTTACTGAAACATGATTACTATCAGTAATTGTTGTTAGGTTAACAGTATATTTACCTACAGCTAAAGCCAAACCTGTAATGTCCTCTCCGGCCTTTATAGTGCCATTGGCCACGATCTTGTTGTTTTTATCAAGGATTTGATAATCAATGCCTGTGGCGTTAATGCTGGTAACCGGTATGGTGATTTCTTCACCTAAAGTTACGCTGACATCTTCTGCACTAACTGATGAATGGGCAGGTTTGACAGTGATTTTTGAGACGTTATTTGCTGAGTAATAGATTATATCAGTAATTGTTGTTAGGTTAACTGTGTATTTGCCGACATCTAAAACCAAACCTGTAATGTCCTCTCCGGCTTTGATAGTGCCGTTGGCCACGTTTTCATTGTTATCATCAATGATTTGATAAGCAATGCCTGTGGCATTAATGCTAGTAACAGGAACAGTAATGTCCGCACCGTAAGTTACGCTAATGTCTTCTGCACTAACAAAAGACTCCCATTTATAAATTTCCACTGAAACAGTGAGATTAGATGCACAATAACAACCATCACCATCAAATATCATTTCAATAGTATAATTTCCATCAGAAACAAGTGGAAGTCTATATGAAACTAGCCCATTCTTATCTGTAGTGAAGTTTTCAGTTTGACTATTGAATTTAACAGCAATTGTCTTATTGCCCAATCCCTTATTGCCATCAGATAAAGTTAAATTGGAATAAGTTCCGTCTATAACATCTGATAGTGAAACTGTTAAATTATCGGCGATGAACTCAGTTTCTTTAGCGGTTACAGTTAAATTATTTTCAATATCCTCAACATAAAACTTGGTATCCCGATATTTAGTAGTAACATCATATTTTCCTTGAGGCAATTCTATATTAAACTCAGCAACACCATTTTCATCTGTAGTAGCTTTAAACGAAAGATTTTCAATACATGCGTAAAGAGTTACATTGTTTACAGGGTCTCCAAACTCATCATATGCAGTAACTATGAATAATTGGCCGTCACCATATATTTTTTCCAAATCTGAAGCGGATAAAGTAACTATCATTATTGGTAGGTTATCATAGACAGTTGCAGCACCGGTGAAGTAAACAGAATAATCGCCAAAGAGTTTTTTAGCTATGAGGTAATTATCATGAACTGTACCGTCTGAATCTGCCATATCGACTGTGTAATTACTTGCAGTTTTAATATTGTTATCAATAATGGTTGCAGTTCCTTCATGGTATTTGATACCAATGTCGGTTGATTCAATAACATTGTCCGCAATAGTGGAGTTTCCTTTAACAGAAATTGCCATTGAATTTTTAGGTGTTAAAGGATCACCAGTAGGATCATCGCCCACGTTAGTACCTAAAACAATAATTTCATTGCCTGAAATTTCACCGTCATCATAAATACTTACTACAACACCGTAAGTGTAGTTACCTGTAGCATAAAGAGTGTTGTTAATTACACAAGGATTATTCTGTACTAACTCAAAAGCATCAGCAAGATAACCATGAACATCAATTTTATTGTTGCTGTATGTAACTGTATCCACAGAATCAGACCTTGAACCGTCAGAAAAGATACCATATGCGGAAGGAGCATTAACAGATATTATATTATCATCTACAAGACCGTAAAAGGAAGGTTCAGCGACATCAATACCATGGCCAAGATTAATTTCTGAAGTTAAAGTTATATTGTTTCCGCTTACTTCGAAACCTTCAGCAGCCACAGTAATACCGTAGGCAAAAGCATGACCTTCGACCTCAATGGTGTTGTTAGCAATTAAAACATCTTTAGATGAAGCATCTTCATCGCTTCTAACGCTTACAGCATATATTGAATCATAACCGTGAGCTGTAGTGACAGTATAGTATTCTAAATCTATAATGTTATCTACAAATTCCAAATCTTCACAGTAATAGAAAACAATACCTTCAGACATGGCAATAGCATCCCCTGTATCCTGATTATAACGTTCATCAACAGAAGGAAGGTAAAAATCAAAGGCGTTGCCTGTAACTACAATATTGGTGGCAGGAAAAAGTTCATCTTCATCACCTTCAATACGAATACCATTGTTTATAACGCCACCAACATCACTTTCAAAAAGAATGTCATTGTTTATGATGGTTATATTATCTACATCTTTAGCATAGATTCCGTAACTGTCGATTAAAGCAGAACCAGTTATAACACCAATTGTATTGTAATCTATGACAACTCCGCCTTTTTCGGCAATATTAATACCTATATTGGATGAACTGATATAGTTATCTCTGATTACTGCTTCACCTTTAATGGAGATACCCATTGAATTTTTAGGCATTAAAGGGTCACCAGTAGGATCATCGCCCACGTTAGTACCTAAAACAATAATTTCATTTCCGGTGATTATTCCTGAATCACGGATACTTGTTACAATTCCGTAAGTGTAGTTACCATTAGCATAAATGGTATTTGAAACAATGGTCGGATTACATTCAACTATTTCCATGCCTCCGGAAAGGTAACCATCAACAGAAATAGCGTTATTGCAATATTCAATATCCTCAATAGCCCCTAAGTACTGGTAAGAGTATATACCATATGCATCAGGACCGGCAACAACAATTTTGTTATAACCTACACTACCTGAACTTGAAGGACCGTCAATATCGATACCATGAGCAAGATAGTTTTCGGAAATTGAGGTTATATTGTTTCCGTAAACTTCAAATTCATCAGCACATACATAAACAGCGTATGCACAGTCATAACCTTCAATAAAAATTGTGTTGTTGGCAATTAAAACATCAGAAGATTGGACATCCCTAAAAGAATAGGCGTCGCTTCTAACGCTTACTGCAAATAAAGTATCGTAACCGTAAGCTGTAGTGACATCCCCATATTTTAAATTTACACGGTTGTCTGTAAATTGCAAGTCTTCACAGTAATAGAAAACAATACCTTCAGTCCAGACAGTTGAAGCCCAGGTATCCTTATCATAACTTACATCAACAGAAGGAAGGTAAAAATCAAAGGCGTTGCCTGAAACTACAATACTGCTAGCAGGAGTTCCTTCTTTATCGTCGCCTTCAATACGAACAGGATTATTAACAACAGTACCATTAGTATTTCCATCATAGACTATGGTGTTATCAATAATCTGTAAGTTGTCCGGAGCCTTGGCATAAATTCCATATGAATCTAAATCGGCATTAGACGTGAACTCCAGATAGTTATTAGATATGACTATATTGTCTCCATTTATTATGATACCATAAGGAGTATTTTTCTGGAAAACTGAAAATCCGTTAAGATTTACATCACTTGAATTGATTACAATACCCATACCATTAAAAACGGCATCGCCATTACCGGTGAATGTAATAGGTCTATTTATAGTAACCTGACTTATACCATAAAAATCTTCAAATTCACCCCAAAAAATCAACTCATCATAAGTGACATTATCCCTTAATACACCCTGTTTATCAAAGTAATTGAAGAAGGTATCATTTATCACAACGTTGCCAGCCTCATCAGAATATGCTGTCGAATCATCACTTGATTTGATAGCGGTACTATCGTCAGCGCATGATAAGACATTCTCTTCAACAGGCATCTCATCAGATACCTCAGATAAAGTAGCATTATCAGAATTTGCAAAAGCAGCGCTGGCTGACAACATTACTATGCAAAGTAATGTGAATGAAATAACTAAATATTTTACTTTAATTTTTTCACCCCTAACTTTACTGCTAATTTAAAAAATTGTTCAACATAATCAATTACAATTTTTAATTGACTATAACTAATCTTATTATATTTAAATATATTTAAACATTTTTAAAATAAGGGAAAGACTGCAAAAAATTAAAAGTTTTCCAAACATTCTTCTTTCAAGAAAAATGCATCCTCATTATCAGGATTTCTAAGCAATACCTTGTTGAAACTGTCAACAGCCTCTTCAAACTTGCCCAATTCCATTAATACAACACCTTTATTGAGTAAAAAATCAATGTTATTTTTTTCTAAAGATATTGCCTTATTAAAACATTCTAATGCTTCATCAAATTTGCCCAAATCAATATATGCGTTACCCATCCTATTAATTGCGCCGGCATCCATTTCAGAATCGTCCAAACAAACTTCAACAGCCTTATCAAAAGATTCAATAGCTTCTTCCAACATTCCCATATCAGTCAATAGATTTCCGCGTGAATTCCAAACCTCAGGGTTTTCGCCATCAAGGACTATCAGTTTATCATAGACCCTTAACGCCTGGTCATATCTCCCAAGCATTTCTAAAATGAATCCTCTCCAATAAAGAACAATCGGACTGCTTGGCCTGTAATTGTATGCAATTGTGCTGACTTTATATGCCTCATTAATATTTCCGGAATTGAGAAGTGCAATTGCCTTGTTATTTAAAATGTAGATGTTGTCAGGTTCAATTTCAAGTGCCTTATCATAACATTCTATAGCATCAATGAATCTGCCCAACCTTGACAAATTATCCCCCTGCTTGTTTAGCAAATAAACATCGTTAGGGTCAAGCCTCAAAGCAGCATCATAACACATTGTGGACTTGTCGAATTTACCGCTGTCAAATAGAATGTCTGCTCTTTTAGTAATCATGGCCTTTTCATCTATTTTGTCACCTTTCCAATCATCAATGTGGATTTTTTCAAAATATATTATTTGAAATTCTTCTGAAGGATCGATTCTTCCACCATACATCTTTTTAAATTCCTTCATCATATCGTTGGAATCCTTAAATCCTTCCTGACGAGCCAATTCATCATTGCCTTCAATCTCTTCAAAAGAAATAGTTTCAATATCTGTGACAAAAGCTTCAAAAATCTTCATTTTTTCTTTTGAAACTAAATTCCAATAACAATAAAGCCTGTCTCCAACTTTAAGAGGAGTCTTCCATGCTTTACGGATAGTTCTGGTTTTTTTACCAGTGATAACATCAATGTCATTACTTGAAAATGATAAAATTGGCATTTTAAGACTCTCCTATTCTATTACTTTTTCTCCGAATTCCGCAGACTTGACTTTAACAATACCGTCAAAATAGGGTTTGATTTCCCTTGCTAATTTCTCCAAATCATGAGGATTTGGAACTTCCACTTTTTCCAATGCAGGGTCTAGAACATTTTTGTTTCTGAACTGTTGAATTGTATAAATGTCAGCTTCGATTTCATCTACAAGGTTGATTATATCCTTTTTTGTATGTAATGTCGGAACATATGTTGTTCTAGCTTCAAGATTGACTCCTGCCTCATTTATCAAATCCATTGACTTTTTAACTTGAAATCCAACATTTGCTCCTGTAATCTTTTTATATTTTGAAAATGTTGTCTTTACATCAAGAGAGACAAAATCCAATAAATTCAAATCCAATATTTCTTTAAGCTTATCAGGATAAATTCCACTTGTATCCAATTTAGTTTTTAAACCTATTTGGCGAACATATTTCAATATATCTATTACTGCATCAGTTTGCACCAATGGCTCCCCACCGGAAATCACAATGGCATCTAAAAAATCCGCTGAAGAGTCTATTTCATATTTTACCTTTTCAAAAGACCATTCAGTATCATCTTCCAAAAGCTCAACATTATGACAATATCTGCAAGCCAACGGGCATTTGGACATGAAAATGACCAAAGACATATTTCCATGAAATTCAACAGAAGATATTACAGTTCCACCAATATACATTAGCTTAAAACCTCTTTTAATATTTCAATGAACTTTTTATCTTCATCTAGAGTGCATATGCTAATTCTAATCCAATATTCATCCAATCCCTTAAATGAAGTACAGTCTCTTACGATAATTCCTTTTTTCATAAGTTCTAAAGCCAATTCACTAGCTGTAAAACCAGTTTCTTTAACATTGATTAACATGAAATTAGATTTTGACGGAAATACATTCAATCCATCGATTTTTGAAACTTCATCATATAGATACTGTCTTGATTCTATTCCCTTTTTGATGGATTCCTCAATGTATGGCTTATCCCTAAAAGTGTTGAGGGCCGCTACGAAAGACAATCTTGTGAGTGAAAATACAGGTTTAATCCTGTGCATATATTCAATTATTTCAGCGCAGGCGAGGCCATAACCAATTCTCATACCTGCAAGACCCAATACCTTTGACATTGTACGGATAATGAAAATGTTGTCAAAATCATTGATCAAATCTTTGTTTGTGACTTCGGAATATTCGAAGTAAGCCTCATCAATAACAATAAGAACTTCAGGGTTTTTGGAAGCAATATCCATCAACACCTCTTTGTCGATTAAAGTACCGGTTGGATTGTTAGGGCTGCAGAGGAAAATCATTTTGGTTTTATCGCTGATTGCCTCAAAAATTGAATCAACATCCAATTTGTTTTCATCCAAATCCCATCTAGCATAAACTGGAACCGCACCATACTGCTTCAGCAAATATTCGTAATACATATAGGACGGTAAAGGGACAATGAACTCATCGCCCTCATTAATAAAAGTTTTTGCTAAAACATCGATTATTTCATCAGCTCCATCTCCACCTATGATGACCTGTGAATCTTCAACACCTGAATAGCTAGCAATTTCTGCCACCAGTTCATGCAATTGAGATTCAGGATATCTGTTTATTGATTTTATTTCATCTTTAATGGCTTCCATGGCTTTGAGGGATGGACCCCATGGATTTTCATTAGATCCCAACTTGATAATGTCTTCCTTTTTCAAGTTGAAGTCCTGTGCGATTTCATCCTGAGACCTGCCGGGAACATATGAATCCATTTCATCTACAATTTTTCTTGCCTTCATAATCTAATCTTCCTTATATTGTTTGGAAAGTTTAACATAATTGTCAGCGTTATTTTGAATAAGCTGTACCTGTTCGGGAGTGAGTTGCTTAACTGCCTTTGCCGGAACACCTAAAATCAGACTACCTTCGGGAAATTCTTTTCCTTCACTTACAACAGCACCTGCACCTACAATAGAGTTTTTAGAAATATGCGCTCCATTCAATACTGTTGCATTCATTCCAATCAAAACATTATCGTCAAGTCTGCAGCCATGAACAACAGCTCCATGACCAATAGAGACATTCTCACCGATTACAACTGGAAATCCACGAGTACAGTGGACGACACAATTATCCTGGACATTAGAATTATCACCGATTGTGATTGAGTCAGTGTCTCCCCTTATTACGGCACCATGCCATACGGAAACATCTTCTCCCAATTCAACATCACCAAATACTTGTGCGCCAGGGCATATTACAATAGAGTCTTTAATATTTTCCATAATATCGCCAATTTATTCTTTATTTTTCTTATCTTGAATGATATAATCTTGTTTTACCAATATTCTTGTATCAGGGGGCACATCATCATACAATAAAACCCCTGAACCGATAGTGGAATTAGAACCTACCTTTACACCTGGAGAGAAACTGGAATTGATTCCTGTTTTGACTGAATCTCCAATAATTGATCCGAATTTACGTCTTCCACTATCAATCATTTGATTTTTGATTTTGGTTTTTACTGATTTGTTGTCAAAACGTAAGTTTGCAATGTTTGTTCCGGCCGCAATGTTGCAGTTGGAACCTATTACAGAGTCTCCGACATAACTCAAATGGCTGACATTGGTATTTTCCATAATTATTGAATTTTTAACTTCAACTGCATTTCCAATATGAACATTGTCACCAAAGTAAGAATTGCCCCTAATATAGGAATTAGGACCCACATCACAGTTTTTACCAATGTAAACATTACCTTCAATGTACACTCCCGCTCTGATAATGCTGCCTTCGTCCAAAAAGATTTCACCATGAATATGAGCGCCTTCTTCAATTTTACCTTTGATTTCAGTTTTAAGATTGCCTATTAATTCTTCATTAACTTCAATTAATTCCCATGGGCGACCAACATCAATCCAATCCTTATTAGTCTTATGGCCAATTACAGTTTTGCCATCCTCAATTTGCATACTTACTGAATCGGTGATCTCATATTCTCCTCTCTGTGAGAGCTCGGTTTTTTCAATCTTATCAAAAATATCTTTATTGAAAACATATATTCCTGCATTAACCAGATTGCTTGGTGCTTCTTCCTTTTTAGGCTTTTCCACAATGCTTTTAATGTTGCAGTCTTCTATTTCCACAACACCAAAAGCGGACGGGTCTTCAACTTCAGTCAAAAGCATCAAAGTATCGGGTTTGAGATAATTGTATTTCTTAATGAGTTCGCTGATGATTTCTTCATCTAAAATAATATCACCATTCAAAACAATTATACTGTCCTCAATGAAATCCTTACCATATGAAATCGCATTAGCAGTACCTAAAAAATCCTTTTGTGTTTTATAAGAAATGTTAACGCCGAATTTACTGCCGTCACCAAAATAATCCCGAACCATTTCTTCTTTATAACGGACAATTAACAAAATGTCCTTAATACCGTTTTCCCTTAATGATTCGATATTATATTGCATGATTGGTTTTCCAGCAACTGGCAACATGGTCTTCGGTTTTGTAAGTGTTAATGGCCTCATTCTTGACCCTTCACCAGCACTTAAAATTATTGCTTTCATTTTCACTATCCCCTTGAAAAATATATCTAATAATATTATATGTTTTACTCTTTTCTTATAAATTAATTTTCCTATACTAAATAACTAATTTTAAATAATAGGTAAAATATAATAAAATCATATTAGCTATGCTGATAAAACAATTTAAAAGGAGATTAATAAAATGACTGTCTATGTTTGCTTACACTGTGAATACAGATTTGATACAGAAAAAGGTGACCCGGCATACAACATTCCTGCTGGAGCAACTCCTGCAGATATGCCAGATGACTGGGTTTGCCCAGAATGTGCTGCTTTAGGTATTGAAGCATTTATTGCAGAAGAAGAATAAACACTCTTCTTCTCAAAATTTTTTTATTTTATTAATCTACAAACTAATTACTAATTTATTACTTTTAATTATAGGGTGCGTGAGTTAAAAATGAAAAGGAGTAAAAAACTAATTATTGCTATTCTTTTAGTCATAAATATTGGATTATTAGTTGTAATAGCTGGTGCTTTATTCGGCGGTCCTGATTTAACACAAGAAAGTAAAGATATTTTAGTATTAGCTTCAGATAAATACGAACAACCACACGGTGGAGTCGATATGGCATTTATGGTTCATTTAGAAAATGGATCATTAGTCAATTACACCCCAATATATCCCGGAGGAATGACACACCCTAACCAAACTGCGCCCGGAGGCATGCAAGGACAGATGTTCATGCACGATTGTCTTTGGGATGGAATAGATTCCGGTACGAAGTATGCAGCGGAAATCGTAGCGTACAATACTGGAATGCATGCAGATGCAGTTGTCGTCGTTTATGACGAAGGTATTGATAATATCATAAACTCAATTAGACCACTTATCATAGATGGCGTTGAAAGCAATCTTAGTGCAACAGACATTATCCGTTCAAATGATGCATATAACGGTTATCCAGGTAATGAACATGTGCAAGGAAACATGTCAAGAGCAGATGCCGTTATGGTATTGGCTAAAGCGCTTTCAAATGCTAGTAAAGATCCTATTAAAAAAAGCACTATGGTAGAAGCAGCCTTAAAAGAGTATTCCAATGGAAATATTATTATGAAACCGGAAGGATCATTTACAAGATTGCTTGCTACAAAAGGTTTCGAAAAAATATCTTGATTTCCTCTTTAAAGAATTTATTTTAAATTCTTTGAAGACTTTTTTATTATTTAATGCACATTATCATGTTTTGACTTAATAAAAAAAAAGAAGTTATGAAGATATATAATACCTTCTATAAGTTTTCATTAATTATTTTTACGCAAGTTTCTTTTATTGATTCAGCTCTAGCTTCATCTCTTGCTTCTAAAGTTATTCTGACATAATCTTCAGTTCCGGAAGGCCTTACCAACACCCAACTGTCATCTTCAAATGTTAATCTTACGCCATCAATTGAGTTTACATCACGAATATCGTCAAAAGCGTCTTTAAGCAAATCTTCCATATTTTCCATTACTTTGATTTTAGCTTCCTTGGAGCAGGTTATTTTTTCACGTATGTTTGGATATGATGGAATTTGAGCTAACAGTTCAGATAATTTTCCGTCTCTTGAGACGATTTCCGCCATTCTTAAACCTGACAGTATTCCATCAGGACACATGCAGAAATCTGGGTGAAGCCATGTTCCTGAAGGTTCGCCGCCAAATGCAGCATCCTTTTCAATTATTACTTCAGCCACATTAACGTCACCGACTTTTGTTCTTAACACTTCACCTTTTACGGATTCATCCATGCATAATCCGGCATCTACTGTTGTTACAATATCCCCCTCGAATTCCTTGGACATCAATGCTAAAAGTGAATCAAATGGTGAGACATTGCCCTTTTCATCAACGGTAATCATTCTATCGGCATCACCATCGTGAGCGATACCCAAATCGGCTCCGATAGCAACGACCGTTTTCATTAAAGTCTGCAAGTTTTCAGCATTTGGTTCAGGGTTTCTTCCCGGGAAAAATCCGTCTGGTTGGGAATTAAGTGTAGTTACTTCGCATCCTGCTTTTCTAAATACTAAAGGTGATATTTCGCTTCCGGCGCCGGATGCACAATCAATCACTACTTTAAGGCCTTCTTTAATGTCAACCATGTCCACTAAATCATCAATATATTGACCTTTGATTTCTTCATTAACGCTTAATTTGCCTACTTTATCCCAAGTTACTGAAATATAATCATTATTGGCATAAATTTCTTCAATTTTTGATTCCTGATCGGAAGTATATGCCATACCGTTCTTATTCCACAATTTGATTCCATTATATGGGGAAGGATTGTGGGATGCGGTTAACATGACCCCTGCATCGGCATCAAGCTTTTCAGTAGCATAACCAACTAATGGAGTTGGAACCATGCCAATCTTTACTACATCGACCCCGCTTTCAAGTAAACCTGCACAAATTGCCTGTTCAAGCATTTCATTGGTTGTTCTTGTATCATAACCTATTACTACAGTACCTTCATTTCCCAAATAATAAGCCAGGGATTTTCCTACATTCAATGCAAGTTCACATGTTACTTCAGAGCCTATCAAACCTCTGATTCCAGATGTTCCGAATAGTTTTTTTGCCACCATATTAACACCTATGCCCCGAATTTATGAGCATAATTCATTAAATCCATCATGATGTTCATTACATCGGCCCCTCTGATTCTGTTAAGCCCTCCTTTTGCACAGGCACGTTCAGAGAATTCCTTTACATCATCCACCCTTACTTCAGGGCCTCTGATAATTACTGGCACTGGGTCTCCTGTGTGATTCTTAACTGAAATTGGAGTTGAATGATCGGCTGTCAAGTAAATGTAAACATCTTCCAGTTTTATAAGTTCACTCATTACAACTTCATCAACTTTTTCAATGAATTCGACTTTATCCTGAGTTTGTCCATCGTGGCCTGCTTCGTCAGCTCCGTCGATATTGACTAAGAAAAAGTCATGGTCGGAGTTTTTAACCTGGTCAATGATTGTGTCACGAATATTGTCTAAGTTAGTGTCAATACCCCCAGTTACGCCTTCCATTTCAATAATCTCCATGCCTGCAAACCTTCCAATACCCATTATGAGCCCTGTTTCGGCAATGCATGCTGAATTTATTTCATATTTATCATTCAATGATTCAACAAAAGGCACTTCTCCTGCACCACGAGGAATGACGATATTTGCCGGAGGTTTTCCTTCTTCAATTCTTTTTAAGTTAACCGGATGATCCTTAACCATCTCATAAGTCTTTACCACTACCTTATTCAATATATCAGCAGTCTTTTTAGCTTCAGGTGAGTCATCTAAAGCCTCAACTTCTTTAGGTTTATTGCCTTCCACTTTAGGGTCTGCATCGCTTACTTTACCTGAGAGTCCTTCTCCCCTTAAAACCAAAACTGCCCTGTGACCGGTGGATTCCTTGAAAATTATTTTAATGTCAGGATAGTCTTCCAATACCATAGTGTTCAAAACATCCACAATATCTTTTGTGCCTTCTTTAATTCTTCCTGCACGCCTGTCAGTTACTATTAAATCATCATCTACAGTTGAAAAATTGCATCTGAATGCAATATCGCCAGGCAATACTTCCACACCAACACCATTTGCTTCAAATGGGCCTCTTCCAGTGTATACTTCATATGGATTATAGCCTAAAATAGATAAGTGTGCTGTGTCACTTCCAGGGATTATTCCGGGAGCGATTGAATCCATGATGCCGGTAATTCCTTCAGCAGCCATTCTATCCATGTTTGGAGTATTTGCCGCTTCAAGAGGAGTTTTATTTCCTAATTCTTTAATTGGACGGTCACCCATACCATCCATAATTAAAATAAGACCTTTCATAAATATCACCTAAATTATAATAATATAATTTTTGTTTTTAATAGTTAAATAATTTGTTTAAAAATAATCTGATAATTATAAAATAAGATTTAAAAAAAAAATTAAATCAATAAAATTCCAACAAGGGCACCGACAATGGTTGCAATCAAATTGACATGCTCATTTGTCAGCATATCCCTATTTTCAAAGAGTGCACCTAAGATACTGTCCATAAAACAGCCTACAGTACCTGAAATAACAGAAACACCTATTGCAATTAACGGATCGGGAATTACTCCTAAAAAGTATGCTGCAATACCTATAATTGCTGCACCGACAATACCTATTGCAGTACCTAAAGATGAGACTGCACCATTAGTGCCGGGATCGACTTTTTGAAAAGTTGTTATGAGCCTAGGGTTTTGGTCCAATACTCCAATTTCTGAAGCCAATGTATCTGCAGTTGCTGTTGCAATTGCTCCAATAAACCCTCCAACAAATGGCATATAATACCCTCCAAATGCTGCCATGAAACAAGCCACAACACCATTTGAGATTACATTCTTAGAAGTTCTCCTTCCCTCAAATTCTCCTAATGACATCTTATATTTTTTAGAATATCTTGTGGCCAGCAATGACATTACCAAGAAAAGTACTATAAGAAACAGCCAGTTCACTCCCGCTGAAAAAATAATTATAATACCCATAATTACCATTACAGCAGAACCTATAAAATCAAGAGATTTTCTTCTATATGTGATGAATCCTAAAATAAACAGGAGAATTACATATAACCATGTAGATTCGAACATAACATTAACCTCAATTCTATTAGATATTTGTCTAAAATTATATAAATAGATTTACATAGGGCCCATTGAACAAAAATTAAATTCCAATCAACTTTAAAGAGAACAATTTTTTATTTTCAAACAGTTCATGTTTTTTCAATTTCATTAAATTTAAAGCTAAAACCGCAAGATACTTTCTATGCCTTTTAATAAAATAAATGATTAATTAAAATAATGGCATTTATATTAATGTATTAAATTATCACGTGCATAATCAATATAATTGATACATATTTTCAAAATCGATATATTTAATTTTTAAATGTATATGAAATTACTAAGATAGTTAAATTTCTAAAAAAATAAGAAAAAATAAGAAAAACTTATTTTTTAAATCTTCTTAATTGTGTAGATCCCATAACCAATATGACGAGTAGCAATACCAATATAGGATTTCCGGTCGGATGCAATGATAATTCAGTGACAGGATGTTTTACAGTGACTTCTTCGCCACCTTCACCTTCGCTTGATTTTGCATGCACTATAATTTCAGTTGTTGTGCTATTTGCATCGTATTTCTTATCACCGGAGTAGTATACATCAACATTGTAGTTTCCTTCAGGCAAGTCAGGAATAGTAAATACTGCTTTTCCATCTTTAACATCGGTAGTGTACTCTTTGCCGTCTACAATGATTGTTACATTACCGGTTGCATCTTCAGGAAGTGTTACAACAACGGTTGCATCTTCACCTTCAGTTATCTCATCGCCTGTAGCGGAAATCGGATCTTCGGATTTGGTCACTTTGAAGGAAGTTGTAGTGGAACTTGGCAAGTATTTGTCATCTCCTTCGTAATTCACGGTTACTGTGTAATCTCCGCTTGGAAGTTCTGGAATGATGATTTTGGCTTTGCCGTTTATGGCAGTTCCATAATATCCGACACCATCAATTTCAACCAATACACGACCGGTTGCATCGCTCGGAAGAGTTACAGTGATAACTTCGTCATTTCCAACTTTTATGTCCTTACCTGATGCTTCGATTGTTGAATTTACTTTGGATACTGTGAACTGACCGGTAGTTGAGTTTGAAACATAGTTGTCATCACCATCGTATTTGACAGCTACGGTTTTGTTTCCAGCTTCAAGGCCAGTGACATTAAATACTGCTTTTCCATCTTTTACATCAGCAGTGTACTCTTTACCGTTAATCTCAATAGTAACAGTACCGGTAGCATCATCAGGAAGAGTTACAGTTACAACAGCTGTGTCTCCTACATTAATGTCATCCACTTCAACGCTGATTGGTGTGTCGTATTTTGGAATAGTTGCAGTAGAGTCTTCAACATCAGAATTGTATTTGTCATCACCGGAATAGGTAACTTCAATGTCATGAGTTCCAGGAGTTTCATTAGTCAAGTCAATAACAGCCCTACCATCCACAACAGGAGCAGTGTAAGTATTATCTCCAACTTTAATGGTTACATTGCCGGTAGCATCATCAGGCAAATCAACTACAACAGTGCCATTGCCTAAATCTGTGACATCCATTATTGGAGATTTTTTAAGCACTTTGAATGTGGTTGTATTTGTGCTTGGCAGATATTTGTCATCGCCGTTGTATCTTGCACTTACAATGTAATCTCCTCTAGGCAATCCGGATACTGTCAATTTACCTTTACCATAACTTACGGCAACCACATATGACTCATCAGTATCTTCATAAATACTTAATTTATCCTCATCTAACTCAAAGTCGTATTCTTTACCGTCAATGACAACGGTTATAGTTCCTGTTGCATCTTCAGGAACTGAGAATGTGATTTGTTCATTGTCTCCAACATAAATGTCTTGAGCTTGAGGAATGACAAATGATTCAACTTTGCTTACATTGAAAGTTGTAGTATTGCTGCTTGGCAAGTATTTGTCATCACCAGGGTAGGTTACGGTTACATTGTAAACTCCACTAGGTATGCGAGGAATTTGTGCTGTTCCAGTACCATTGGTTACATTTACATAGTATCCAACACCATCAATGTCAATCAATACTTGGCCTGTTGCATCTTCAGGAACAGTTACGGTAACAGTTACGTTATCTCCAACATTGCTGTCATCTATTGTAGCGGATACACTGGATTCACATTTGGACACT
>CAJGDA010000008.1 GCA_904501935.1 uncultured Methanobrevibacter sp.
AAATTTTTAAGAAAAAAATAAACTTTTTTTATACTTATTATATTTTGAATATTTTCCAAATTTTGAACAATGATAATATATAAAACTTTCTATCTGTTTCAAATAAAAATTACTTTATATATTACATACTAAAATATAAATTGGTGATAAAATATGAAGTTCGGTATAGAATTCGTACCAAATCAACCTTTGGATGAAATTGTAAAATTAGTAAAATTAGCAGAAGACGTCGGTTTTGAATACGCATGGATCACAGATCACTACAACAACAAAAACGTATACGAAACTTTAGCATTACTTGCAGCAAACACTGAAACCATTAAAATGGGTCCTGGTGTAACCAACCCATACGTAAGAAGCCCTGCAATCTCAGCTTCTGCAATTGCAACCATTGACGAAATCTCAAACGGAAGAGCAACTTTCGGTATCGGTCCTGGTGACAAAGCTACTTTCGATTCATTAGGAATTGAATGGACTAAACCAGTATCCACTATTAAATCAGCAATCGCTGACATTAACGCTTTATTAGCTGGTGGAAAAACCGAAGGCGGAGCAGCATTAGGTGGAGTAAAAGCTGTACAAGACGCAATCCCTATTTACATGGGTGCACAAGGTCCTAAAATGTTAGAAACCGCTGGAGAAATCGCAGATGGTGTATTAATTAACGCTTCCAACCCTAAAGATTACGAAGCAGCTATGCCTATGATTAAAAAAGGTATCGAAGCAGCTGGTGGAGACAAAGCATTCGACGTAGGTGCATACACTGCAACTTCCATCGGACCTGACTCAGACGCAGCTAAAAACGCAGCTAAAATCGTAGTTGCATTTATTGCAGCAGGTTCCCCACCTCCAGTTATCGAAAGACACGGATTACCTGAAGGATTCAACACTCAAATGGGTGAATTCTTAGCTAAAGGTGACTTCGGTGGAGCTATCGGTGCTGTAACTGATGAAGCATTAGACGCATTCTCAGTATGTGGTACTCCTGATGAGTTCATTCCAAAAATCGAAGGCTTAGCTGAAATGGGTGTAACTCAATACGTAGCAGGTTCCCCTGTTGGTAAAAACGTAGAAGAATCCATTAAATTATTAGGAGACGTAATTGCAAGTTTCTAAACTTGCTTACTTCTTTTCTTTTTTTATTTTTTCAATAATTTTATACACAACTTATTAACAACCACTTTTTTTAACAATATTTAATTATAAAAAAATTATAATAATATAAATATTACATTTATTTGCAGGTATTATAATGGAAATTGAAAATTTAACAAAAGAAATCAGACAGAAAGCTTTTGAGCGAAAAGACCCAAAAACTCCAGAACAAGTTGGAGCAAGTTGGTATAATGATGATTTAACATATGACGGTGTTGCAAAAACATTATTCATAATCCTGCCAACTCCCGGTTGTGCTTGGGCACTTGGCGACAGCGGTGGATGCACAATGTGCAGCTATGTTTCAGACTGTACTTTAGAACCTATCGATAGTGAAACAATACTCAGAATATTTCATGATCACCTCTCCAGACATCCAATAGCTGAAGAAGATAAAATTTCTGTAAAGTTATTCGCTTCAGGAAGTTTCTTGAATCCTTATGAACTTCCAAAAGATGCCCGCGATGAAATATTAAGAACATTAATGAATTTGGGAAATGTTACGGAAATAATTGTTGAGTCAAGACCTGAGTATGTAAAAGAAGAATACTTAAATGAAATATTTGAAATTATTGGAGATACGCTATTCGAAGTGAGTATTGGCCTTGAAACATCAAATGATTACACCCGTCTTAAAAAGATCAATAAAGGTTTTACACGTGACGATTTTGAAAGTGCAGTTAAATTGATGCAAAATTTAAAAGAGGATAAAGGATACAATTTAAAATCAAAAGCATATATCTTTGTAAAGCCAATTCTAGTTTCTGAATCCCAAGCAATTGCCGAAGCAATTGAAACCGCAAAGTATTGTGAATTCATTGGAGTAGATAGACTTTCCTTTTGTCCTGCAACCATACATGGAGGAACTGTAATCGAAAGATTTTGGAGAAAAGGAGCATACCAACCGCCATGGATCTGGTCATGTATTGAAATCATAAATACTGTGCGTGACGAGTTAGATATACCCTCACTTCTTGACACATCAGGATTTGGCTCAAGACGTGGCCCATATAACTGTAAAAAATGTAATAAAGACCTAAAACATATGATTATAGCCAACAATTTAACTCAAAGAAAAATCGAATACGATTGTGAGTGTAAAAACAGATGGTTGGCTCAATTTAACAATTCGGATATGAATAGCTCAACTGTTGAGATTAAGCATATCCCGCTATATTAATATAACTTAAAACATTAATTTATTATACGGAGGAAATTATGAAAACTAAATTTGTCAGTTTACTGGCTATACTTCTAGGATTAATAATTATCATATTCCCAATTATGGGAGTTATTGGAGTTAGTTCCTTAATTGGATTATCCGTATTGCTAATGTCTATTTATTTACTAATTGTTGGAGTAAGCATAATAGATTATAATACAAGCGGCTCGATACTTGACCTGATGTTAGGAATCGTACTTTTATTATTAAGTATCGGATTAATATTCAATCCATCATTACTTGGATTTTTGACTGAAATTACATTATATCTTGCTGGAATAATGTTGATAGTTGTTGGTCTAGCATCCCTAATCAACAACCGCAACAGCCGATATGGATTCTACATCGGAATAGCTGGAGTTGTACTTGGTTTATTATATATTATCATAGGAACTTACATTGCAAATCCAATTATTCTTGGAACATTAATCGGAATATGGTTAGTAATAAGCGGTATTTTAAAATTAATGGATAGATAATCTATCCACATTCTCTTTTTGGTGTTTATTTTGATAGGAATTAGTGCAGATTTTGACCCCGTCCATAAAGGTCATGAAAAATTAATTAATGAAGCTAGAAAATTAGCTGATGAAGAAAACAAAAAAGTTGTTGTGTATTTGAATAAGGGATTCAGTGCAAATCATGCCCCATTTTTCACAAATTTTGAAGCGCGTCGTGAAATGGCATTGGCTCTTGGAGCAGACGAAGTTAAATCATTCGAAGGCCTTCACCACAGATTAGTTTTATCTTATAGCGTTCCTATTAGACTTAAGCAAATGATTGATGATGGAGTAACTGATTATATTACTTCCGCAAGCATTTCACTGGATGAAATCAAATCAAAAGCTCAAAAATTCATTGATGAAGGGAACTTTGTTGGAATGCCTAAAAGCTACACCAACAGAAATGAAATTAGATGGTATGCCATCAACGAATTTCTTGGCTCTAAAGTCAAATATCATGTTGTCAAAGAATTCAATAAAGAAAAATATTCCGGCAGGTTAATCAGACAATCCATTATTGACAATGACATGGAAATATCTGATGAAATCAAAGAACTGCTTCCTAAAACCACTGTTGAAATCCTTGAAAGGGAAATTGATGCAGGCAGAGTTCCGGGTGATAGAAACTGGAGTGACATTTATAAAAGAATGAACACATATTCAAGGGGAAATCTTGAAAAGATAGCTTACCTTAATGGGAATACAATTAATGAGATTATTAAAAGAAGAGTTTATAGGGATCCTGAATCAATATGGGCAGTCTTTAGAAGATCAGATTATGGGCCTGTAATGACCCGGCTTGCAATAAGTGCAATAGAAATGGAAGTTACAAAAAAGGAAGTAATGGATTTGATGAAAAGCTATGAGTCACAAGGAGTGATACCTGACAATCAAAAAGTTCAAAGAGTTATAGACAGGGCCTGGTATGTTGCAAGCGAAGGCGAAAATGGAGTAACTGCTCGAAAAGCAAATGACAAATTCAGAAGTCAAAACATTGATGTTAATGCACCATTAAACCTAGAAGCTGGACTTAACTTAACCAAATTTGAAACAAAAATTACAAAAGAAGGATTGAACACCGATTTATATGTTGATAAAAACGGGAAAATATCTGTCCAGTTTAAAAGTGAAGGCAAAAAGATTAAAACCAATTTAAGACTTCCTGCAGTTGAAGTGACTTATCTAAGATATATTATGGACTCTCATTTTATTCCAGTGACAGGAAGTATAAAAAAAGCCAAAAAAGGATTTAAAGTCCATGTGACTATTGGTTAAGCTTTTTTAATGCTGCCTTAACCATTGTTAAATCGCTGCTGTCAAAATAACTGATAATCTCTTCCAATTCTTCGCATTTTCTTTTTGAATTGTTTAACGTATTATTAATTCTTGAAAGTGATTTTTCTCTAAATTCATCACCTTCAGTAAGTGACAAAACATCGAAAAATTCCTCTTCCAAATTGTATTCGCTTGCAATTTGGCTAGATTCGATTAACAGTGCAGATAATGTTTTAGTGTAGGTGCTTCTAAGCAATTTTAAAATAGCTGCATCGCCAATATTGTCACTAATCTTACGAACATCTATAAATTCATTTAAAAACATTAATTTGTCGGCTGATTTTCCAGAAAGATATAATATCGGATTGTCAGAATCTATTTTTCCGATTATCGCACCATCAACAAGATTTGGCACGTATTTTGAGATTTCAAAAGTAGTGTTTGGAGAAATGTTGTTTAAGTCCAAATAAATTCCTTTAGCATATTTTCCATAATCTTTTGCTACTTCAAGAGCGTTTTTTGGAGAATTTGCAGAAATTAGAATATCTGAAGCAATAGCCACCTCTTTAAATGTGTCTAAAACATCAACTTTTGATTCCTTAATCTTTTCAATTGTTTTTTGAGATCTTCCTTCAAATGAGCTAATGAATGTAATATCATGTGATTTTATTAAATTCATGAGATTTTGAGAAACCTTTCCAAATCCTATAAAACCAATAATCATAATATCACTTAATTATTTTTTAAAAAGAAGCATGTCATGTAAATTAACACCAATGTCCCTTGAAATGGTACCGCATTTTGCACATAATAAGAAATAAACCTCCTTATTTGACAAATCAATTTCTGTTAATCCTTCATAATTTCCCATTCCTTTTGAGATGATGAATTTATGATTATTGAAAATTTCCCTAAACTCGTCTGAAATCTGACTGTCGACATAACCTACTGTTCCGCAACCTATTTCAACAATTTCACCAAACTCATCGAGTCCGGCATCTAATGCATCGACCATACAGGCATCATTTAAAATTGGTTCTGATTTAACGGCAATTGTAATATCCAGACCATATTCTTTAATTTTGGCTAAAAGTAACTTATCAAATACTATTTCACCGGTGTTGTCCACTAAATATAATACTTTATCATTTGTCTTTAAGGAATTTTCAAATTCGTCAATATCCTTAATAGTCAAATCTTTTTTTAGAGAACTTTTAATAACTCTTTCAATATCGTCGTCCAGCGTGAATGCTCCGAAATCCAAAATGTTGCCGATGATTGCAATTTTTACATAATTTTCTAAGCTGTCATCCTCATCTATTATCTTTTTAACATCAGGCAAATATTTTAGGGCTATTTCGTTACCTTCAATCTTCTCTTTGCGATAGGGGTCTATACACCCTGTCTTTTGCTTAACCAAATTATGCATTGCGGAGCCTGTGCTATTTGAATTAGCTCCTAATTTAAAATTATCGCTTAAAAACTTGAAAATTTCTTCCATAACATCCATTTTAAGCTCATCATCATCAGTTGATAAGTCAAGTGCTTCCCTAGCTTGCCTTAAAAAACAAGGCCCACATTCATAGCTTACCTTCAAAATTAACCACCATAAATAATCTGAACTAATTGAATTTCGTCATCATCTTCAATTACTGTATCCTCTATGACAAGTTCTCCATTCTGCTTTGACACTATAGTTTGAGCAGATAATTCTAATTCATCCAATAAATCTTTAATTGTATAATTATCACTTGGGATTTCCCTTTTCTCTTCCAAACTTTTAAATTTCAATAAAAATGACATTGATATCACAGTCCTAATTCTTCTAAAAATGAACATGCCTTACACAAATCATTAGCTGACGGTTCACCGCATCTTGAACATCTTCCATGAGAATACTCTTTTTTAAATTCTTTTTTTAATCCTTCTTTAATTTTATCATATCCCCTTAATGTGGAATATTTTATGGTCGGATGCTTTTCTGCAAGTTGATTGATTACTTCTGAAACTTCGCCTCTAAATGACTGCATTGCATATGGGCAACTGTCAAAGTGAACTTCAAGTTCTTTTGCAACAACATATAATCCTATTTCACGTTCCGGAATTTCGCGCAGAGGTTTTATCTTAACTGTGAATTTTTCAGCTTTGGATTCTGTTTTTGCACCTAATTTAGTTAAGTTATCAGTATTTCCTTCAAGATAATTCATCATGATTGCCTGAACCTCATCATCAAGATTATGTCCTGTGGCAATTTTAGTCGCACCCATTTCACGAGCTGCCTTATTGATTATTGTCCTTCTAAACACGCCACAGTAAGTACAAGAACCCTTATGATTTTCCCTTTGCATTATTTCATCCAAAGTGATTCCATATTCCTCTTTAAGGGACACTACCCTATGTTCAATACCTAACCTTTCGGCATGCCTGATGGCTATATCAACACCGTCCTGGCGATAATTAGCAATCCCTTCATCCACGGTAACTGCACAGATATCTATAACATTCATCTCACGGAAAGTATTCAAAATTTCAAGTGTTGTTACACTATCCTTTCCTCCTGATAGTGCTACTAAAACCTTATCTCCTTTATCCAATAACTTTTCTTTCCTGATTGTTTTAATAGCTTTCTTTTCAATTGATTCGATAAAACAGTCTTTACACAATAATTGGCCTGATTGCTGTCTTTTATAAATAACTTTAGGATTTCCACATTTACTGCATTGCATATTAATACCTACATTTGTTCTACAAAGTGTGCTAATTGATTTAGGGTGTTCACTTCAAACACTTGGGCTCCCGCTTCCTGATATAATGACACGCAACTATCAACAACATCCCACTTATTCCTATCTTCAGGATTTAAAATAATAAGCTTTTTCGCATCTCTTGCCATTTCTTCAACTACATTTACACTTGCAGGAATTCCATTTACCTTTGGTCCCGCCCAATCTCTGCAATCGGACAGTATAATCACATAAGATTTATTGCTAATATTAACCATGTTTCTAAAGGTTGTAAAAGCGGTGTACATATCCGAAGTTCCATGAACCATTAGATTTTTAACGCGCAAATCTTTAACTTTAACAAAGGAATCTATCAGATATTCTTCTTTTAAAGCATTGGTTGTTTCGATTACTCTTGTATCGAATTCGAACATTCGTGACCTTTTGAATGCAGTTTGGGCTGAAAACATTAACATGAAAAACCAGCTGCTAATCCATTCACATGACCCGCTGATATCATTCAAAAACAAATGCTCGTTTTTATGGGGCCTTGGCTTTGCCTTTACAAGTTCAAACGGCACCCCGCCATACTTTAGATTGGCCCTGATTGTTCTTCGAATATCGATTTTATGAGAATGTGTTTGAACTTTACGCCTTGAACGTTTGTTGGCTATTCTCTTTCCCAATCTTTGACAGATTTCAAGCATTCTAGGGTCAAAACGATTCAATTTAGTCAAATCCCTATTCATTAGCTCTCCATCTCGTTCAAGTTGCTTGACTTCATCCAAAAGCGGTTGGCCTGAAAGCATTTTTAATTTTTCATTATCTAACTTCTCTTTTCTAATTTTGCTGGCCATATTGCTTTGTTTTTTAATGACATACTTGTTGGACTTTGGACCTGCACCCCTATATGCCGTACTTCTATTCAACTCTTTAGGATCCATTTTAGGAAGCTCAACCTTGAAAACTTCATCAAAAACCTTATTGAATTTAGGAATGTCATACCTGTCCTTAACATAAACCGCCATCAAAGCGGTTTTTAAAAGGTTTCTGTCTCCATCACCCAAATTCATATATATTTGAACAGCTGCCTGGGTGCTTCTTATACTTACTGGCAATCCCTTTTCTCTTAGCTTTGCTGATAAAGTAGCAATTTTATTAATCATGTCTATCTTTTATCAAAAATATCTTTTACAACTCTTTTTTTATCGCTTTCATTTTTAATAGCTACACCAATACTGTCCTGTAAAGATTGATCAATGTCTTTAGTTCCCAAATTAGTGACAGAACGAACCCAGTCGACAGTACCCCTAACGGATGGCTTTTTCATTAAATTAAGATTGCGTATATCATGAACCAGTTTAACGACATATGAAACTGTTTCCTCATCGGCTTCAGGTATTTTGGATTTGACAATTTCAATTTCACGATCAATGGTAGGATATGGAATATATAAGAACAAACACCTGTCCTTTGTTTCATCAAGAAGTGATCTTTGTGAATTTGATGTTAGAATAACAATTAAATCATTTTTCAGTTGGAAAGTGCCCAAATCATTAATAGTGATTTCTTGTTCACCTAAAGCTTGAAGCAAAAAGCTTTCCACTTCTTCATCAGCTTTGTCAATCTCATCTATTAATAAAACTGAGTCGTTATCATTTAAAAAAGCATTTAGCAATGGCCTTCTTATAAAAAACTCCTCATCAAAGATTTTATCTTCTTTATTAGTTTCATTTCTTGCAGCTTCCAAATGGAGCAATTGCTTTTGATAGTTCCATTCTCCAACAATTTGCTCAAATGTGATGCCCTCATAGCATTGTATCCTAAAAAAATCCCTTCCATATGTCTGTGCAACTACTTTAGCAAGCTCTGTTTTTCCAACACCCGGAGGGCCTTCAATAAGCATCGGTTTTCCAAGTAGAAACGATAAGTATAAAGTTGTTGATATTTCATTATTTGAAACATAGCTTGAATCTAAAAGACTTTTATCAATATCCTTAATAGTAATATTTTCAACTTGCAATTTTTAACCTTCACAAAAATTTGTTATTAAAATTAAATTTTATTATAAATTTATTTAAATGTTATGTAACTATTATAAGTATAGGGAATTATATAATATATAATTAACAAAGGAGGTAAAACATGTTAGGTGAGAATAAAATCATAATTCTATTGATGATTACTGCCGTGATTCTTGCTGGAGTTGCCCTAGTCGTGACCCAAACTGGACTTACATTTAATAAAAACACGCCGGATAATATGACAATGAATACGACAATTTCAAATGTTACCAATAATGACACATCATCATCTAATTATACAAATTCCAATTCAGATACTGGAATAAGTGCTCCTAGTTCTAGTGAAAGTGGAGGAAACAGTTACGCCTACAGCGGATCTAGCGGATCTGGTGGATATGGTGGATACTACAGTTATTCAACAGATTCATACCAATCCAACTCATACAGTGAATATTCATCATCTGATGCTTCACAAGAGGGAACAGCGGGAGACTCAGGAGAATCAGAAGCCCCATCTGAATCTGCAAGTGTTGAATAAACCTATTTTTTAAATTCATCAGGATTTTTGAACAAATCAAAATCCTGCACATATTCTTTTCCAGTAATCATTGCTATTTCTGCTTTTTGTAGTTCCGAACCTAAATATGCTGCATGTTCCATTCTTGTAACTAATTTTTCTGTAATGATTTCCTCATATATTTCTTGAGCAGAATGGCCTACAAATACAATGTCCGCTTTATTTTTTCTAAAATGAGTTGCTGTGATTCTGCTGTCCTTAACAGTAGTTCCATATTCAACACTGATTTTAAAACTGCCTGCCTTATCCCTTATGAATTTCATAGGCTTTTTTTGTCTGACTTCTGGAATGCCATCCAATTCATTTAGAATAACATCATTTCTTTTATGCTTATCTTTAAATACAACCAATTTAATTCCTAAATCCTTTGGAATGGATTTTCTATGTTTTGCAAGAAACATCATTTTAGAAGCAGTTGCCAATTCATAAACACTGCCTCTTGTTTTTCCACTTTCTTCAGGAGTAAATAAAATACTTGCACCAAGTTCCATACCAATTCCCGCCAGCAATACATTAACACCTCCAGAATCGGCATCCATTAACTCGGTGACGTTGCCTACACCGAAAAACATTGGCGCAGGATTTTCTTTATGAAAATCATGGCATGCAATAATTGATTCGACAATGCTTGAACTATTTACCGGGTCTAAAATTAAATCTGCAACATATCTTAAACCTTCGGTATCCTTAATTAATTGATGCATTGCTTCAACTCTTTCAGCTGGAGATTTTGGCGATTTTCCTTGTGAAAAGTTAGTTGGAAGCAATACTGCAGGAATATCTTTTTCTTTTAGTATTTCTTTAACTTCAGAATTATTACCCAAATCAAGGCTTAAGACAAAATCAATACCATGTTCTGCTGCGACTTTGATTTCTTTAGGGTTTAATGTATCGATACTCAATGGCCTATCGCCAACGATTGGGCGTAAAGTTTCTATCAATTCAGGTATCTTATCTGAGAAATCTTCACCGGCAGCCATACCTATATCAATCATGTCCGCTCCAGAATCAACAAAATATTGGCATTTGTTAATCAATGCTTCTTTTGATAAAAACGGAGCATTGGCTATTTCAGACAGTACCCTCATTGGAAAATCTTCACCAACTGGAAGATTTTTTATTAGAATGTTATTTGGTTTTTGAAGAAGTTTCTCAATATTTTCCTTGTCATTTTCAAATTCTTCTATGAATCTGTATGCCTCTTTTTGTTTTTCTTCTTCAATCAACTTATCAGCAGGTTTATCTTCAGATAAATCAACACTTCCAATTAAATTTAAAACCATTGCAAGATCTGCTCCATCAGTAGATCCTTTAAATGTTGGAATTCCAAGTTCTTTTGTAATTTCTTTTGTTCCCTTTTTAATTAAACCCGGAACTAGAATCATGTCAATTTCATCCAATTGATCTGAAAAGCAAGTTTTAACTTCTTTTATAATTTGCCTAGGAGTTAAAAATGCCGCAACTTGAGTGTTATCCGCAATATGTACAATAATCTCTTCTTTTGATTTTGAAACGACTTCCTTGATTAAAGGATATGCCAGCTCCCCGGTGATAATTAAAATTTTCATAATAACCTCTCACGAATTCTCACATTATTATATTTAATTATTATCTAATAATATTATCTTTTAAAGTAATAATTTCATAACCATAGCTATTTATTAAAAACCTTTTAAAAATGTACATAAAAAAGTTAAAACACTTAAAAAGAGTTATAAAAAAATCAACAAAAAATAAATGATAACAACAAGTTAAATAAAACAATCTTATTCAAAAACAAAAAAATTAACATAAAATTTATATATTTTGTAATTTATAATGATTATACATGATAAATATATGGAGGAAAAATTAATGATTGAAATTCGTTTTCATGGTAGAGGAGGCCAAGGGGCCGTAACTGCTGCTGAAATCCTAGCAAAAGCAGCATTCAAAGACGGCAAATACTCCCAAGCTTTTCCATTCTTTGGAGTAGAACGTAGAGGAGCTCCAGTTATGGCTTTCACAAGAATTGATGATAAACCAATCGATTTAAGATATCAAGTATATAATCCAGACTACGTATTAGTTTTAGACGATGGATTATTGAATGTAGTAGATGTATTCTCAGGAATAAAAGACAACACTGAAGTAATTATTAATACTGAAGATTTTGAAGGCAGCGGTGCACACAAAGTCCACAGTATTGATGCTACCGGAATTGCATTAGACATGTTAGGCCGTAATATTGTAAATACTATTATTTTAGGATATTTTGCTAAGAAAACCCAAGAAGTAAGTATTGATTCAATTTTAGAAGTGATTAAAGAAACATTCCCTGGCAAAGTGGGAGAGCTAAATGTGGAAGCTACTAAAAAAGCTTATGATATGGGATAAGGGTGATTATTATGGTAAGTATAGGATGTGTAATTAAAAACCCAGGCAATAGTAGAAATAATAAAACTGGCAGCTGGAGAACATTCAAACCTATTTTAGACAAAGAAAAATGTATTGATTGTGATAATTGTATTTTATTTTGTCCAGATGGCAGTGTAAACAAACAACACGATATTGATTACGATTACTGTAAAGGATGCGGGATTTGTGCAAACGAATGTCCTTCCGATGCAATCGAAATGGTAAAAGAATAAAGAGAGTGATTAAATGGTAAAAGAAGTAATGACCTCAAATAAAGCAGTTGCAGAAGCTGTTAGATTAGCTAAACCACAAGTTATTCCTGTTTATCCAATTACTCCACAAACTACAATTTCAGAATACTTGGCACAATATGTTGCTGATGAAAAAATTGATGCTAAATATGTTAAAGTAGAATCCGAACACAGTGCAATAAGTGCTGCTGTTGGAGCTAGTGGTGCTGGAGTAAGAGTATTTACAGCAACCTCTTCACAAGGATTAATGTTAATGCACGAAATTTTATACGCAGCAGCCGGTATGAGAGTACCAATCGTTTTGGCTGATGCAAACAGAGCAATTTCTGCACCATTAAATATTTGGAATGACCAACAAGACTCAATTGCACAAAGAGATGCAGGATGGTTACAAATTTATGTAGAAAATGCGCAAGAAGCATTGGATACTACTTTAATGGCTTATAAAATCGCAGAAAATCCAAATGTTTTACTTCCAACAATGGTATGTTTAGACGGATTCATCTTAACTCACACAGTTGAACCTGTTGAAATACCAGATCAAGAAAGTGTAGATAAGTTCTTACCTCCATATGTTCCAGAACATGCATTCCTTGATCCAAAACAACCAATGTCTATCGGTAACTTTGCTGACCCTAACTATTATACTGAAGCAAGGCATGACATGGAAGTTGCAATGACAAATTCCATTGAAGTAATTCAAAAAACTGGTGAAGAATTTGCAGAAATCTTCGGAAGAGAATATGGACTTGTTGAACCATACAAAACCGAAGATGCTGAAATCATATTCGTTGCAATGGGATCACTTTGTAGTACCATTAGAGTAGTGGTTGACCAATTAAGAGAAAAAGGCGAAAAAGTAGGTTTACTTAAAATTAGAGCTTACAGACCATTCCCTGTAGAAGCAATAACAGAAGCACTGGCAAACTGTGAAAAAATAGCTGTAATTGATAAAAACTTCTCATTTGCAATTGGTGGAGCACTTTATGCTGATTTGAAAGTTAAAATCGATAAAGAAATTTACGGATTTATCGCAGGTTTAGGTGGAAGAGACGTTATACCTGAATACATTATTGAAGCATATGAAAAAACTAAAGCGCCAGAAAATGACGTTACATGGCTTGGACTTAAGGAGGAATAGATATGGTAGATATACCTGATAAAGATTTATTAGCACCGGGACACAGAGGTTGTGCTGGTTGTGGAGCATCTATTGCTGTAAAATTAGCTCTCAATGCTTTAGGCGAAAACACTGTAGCTATTTCTGCTACAGGATGTCTTGAAGTTATGACTACACCATACCCAGAATCTTCATGGGAAGTCCCATTTATACACGTTGCATTTGAAAACTCCGGAGCTGTAGCATCTGGTGTAGAAAGTGCATTAAGAATTCAAGGAAAAGATGATGTTAATGTAGTCGCTTTCGGTGGTGACGGAGGAACTGTAGATATTGGTTTACAATCCTTATCCGGAGCTATGGAAAGAGGACACAACATGCTTTACATCTGTTACGATAACGAAGCATACATGAATACTGGTATTCAAAGAAGTGGAGCTACACCATACGGTGCAAGTACAACTACCTCACCAAGCGGAGTGGCTAGTTTCGGAGAAGACAAACCTAAGAAAAATATGCCAATGATTATGGCAGCACATGGAATTCCATATGTGGCTACCGCATCAATAGCATATCCTGAAGATTATGTTAAAAAAGTTAAAAAAGCAGCAGAAACTAAAGGAGCTGCATACATACACTTGCAACAACCATGTACTACCGGTTGGGGATATCCTTCAGAAAAAACTATTGAAATGGGCAGATTAGCCGTAGAGACTGGATCTTGGATTTTATATGAAATCGTTGATGGTAAATTCGAAATTACCTACAGGCCTGAAGAAAGAAAACCTGTAAAAGAATATTTAGCACCACAAAAAAGATTCAAACACTTAGATGAAGAGCACATTGAAAAAATCCAAAAATATGTTGATGCAGAGTGTAAAGAACTAGGATTATAGGAGGAAGACAATGGAAAGTATTGTTGTAAACAACACTTTATGTGACGGATGTCTCAATTGTGAAAACATGTGTGCATCAGTCCATAACGCTAATAGAATAAAAATTATAGAGCATGATTCTTCCTTTTATGCCATTGTATGTCAACATTGTGAAAGTGCACCATGTATAAAAATCTGTCCAACTGATGCAATCACAGATGATGGAGTCAATACTGAAAAATGTATCGGCTGCGGATTATGCGTAATGGTTTGTCCTTTTGGTGCAATGACTTTCCAGTCAAAAGTCGCTGAAAAATGTGATCTCTGTGCTGACAGAGAAGAAGGACCTGCATGTATAAAAGCATGTACTAAAAGAGCTATTAGCGTTGCTGATCCTGAAAAAATCAGGGCTAAAAATCAGGCAAAATATCTTGCTAAAATGGCAGGATTATATGAACCTGACAGCAACAAAGGTGGCTTTGTCCATGTGATTACAAGTCAAGCAAGAGCAAGACTTGTTTTAGATGAATAATAAAGAATTATGTTTAAATCAGGAAACTGTACTGAATGTACAACCTGTGGAAGCTGTCAACAAACACCAAATGTTGACACTCCTATTTTATTTTGTATGCACTGCCAACCATCTGATGCGCCATGTTTAAAAGCTTGCAGTAAAAATGCCATTGAAGTTTTAGGCGGAGCCATAACCAGAAACGAAGATAAATGCACTAAGTGTGGAGACTGTGTAGAAGTCTGCCCAATAGGCATTATCAAAATATAAATATTTCAAAATCCAAAAATAAGATTAATTAAATTTTATAAGGGATTAATTTTGATTACTAAAGATACTATTAGAGATACTGTTTATGAACTTTACAAAGAAGCTGTTATCGTTTTGGGTGATGATGTAAAAAAAGCACTTGAAGATGCGCTTAAAATAGAAGAACATGAACTTGCACAGTTAAATATTAAAGCTATTTTAAAAAATATAGAACTTGCAGAAGAAAAAGGCATTCCAATGTGTCAAGATACAGGTCTGCCCGTTGTTTTTGTCAAATTAGGTAATGTTGAAGTTGAAGACTTGCGCGGTGGAATCGAAGAAGGTATTGAAAAAGCAACAAAAGAAGTTCCAATCAGACCAAACATCGTAGATCCATTAACCCGCGAAAACACAAACATCAATGTTGGAGACTACATACCCCCAATCGATATAGAACTTATTGATGAAGATTATTTGGAAATAACCATTTTACCAAAAGGATTCGGTTCCGAAAACAACAACGCCTTAAAAATGGCTCTTCCTGCTGAAGGAATTGAAGGAATCAAAGAATTCGTTGTTGAATCTGTTCTAAAAGCAAAAGGCAAACCATGCCCTCCAACTGTTGTGGGAGTCGGAATTGGCGGAACCTCCGATTTATGCTTAAAACTTGGTAAAAAAGCATTGCTTGGAAAAGTAGGTGAGAGAAACCCTGACCCGGAAATAGCTAAGCTTGAAGAAGAAATATTAGAAGAAATCAATGCATCAGGAATTGGTCCGATGGGTCTTGGAGGGAAAACAACCACTTTAGATGTGAAAATCTTAAAAGCACATACCCATACAGCAGGCCTTCCAATAGGCGTTTGTATCCAATGTTGGGCAGATAGGCATGCTACAACAAAAATATATGACAATTAGATTACTTCAATCTAATTAAACTTCTTTTTTTATCTGAATGTTCTAGGAGTTGTAGGTCTCGGAATGTTATCATGAAACTCAATTGCCACATCCATCATTTCAACAGAAATATCTCCCATTCTTTTAAAAGCTTTAATAACTCTAAATAAATAAATAAAATAATTTGAACGCTCTTTTTCATCGAAAGAACTTTCAGCCATTTGTTCAGCAATTAAATTAATGGATTTTGCTTGAAGTATATGAATAGCTTCTTCCAATTCGTTTAAATCATCCTTTAATTCTGTTTTTCCTTCGATGAATGCTTTAATGGATAAAGGAATCATTGTTTGGGTAGCATTATACATCTTTTTTAAATTTTTCATGACTTGATTATCAATTTCATAAACATCATTAATAACAAATTTTGCAATATGGCCGCAGTAATCCCCAATCCTTTCCAAATCATATGCAATTTCATTATAAAGAAGAGATTTTGAAAATTCAGAATGATAATTCATACTTACAATAGTTTCAACAGAAGTCCTTATCTTTTCCACCATATTATTAGTGGCAAAATCCATCTCCAAAGCTTTTTTAGCTTTTTCTTTATCATATTCTAAAATTGCATCAAATGAAGCTTCAAGCTGTAAATGAACATGCCTTGCCATATTCGCCAACATATCATTAACAATGACATTTCCTTTAATGTCCTTTGGACTGGAATAATCGCTTAAGGAGTGAGTAATTGCTTCATAACTTTTTAAATCAATCATATAAGCCCTTTTAACAGTCCCCTCTTTAACGAGTGGTTGCAATAGCTGAGCAACATATCTTCGAGTAATACCTAACTTTTCTGCAATTTCATCTTGAGTCGATGGATTTTCATATAAGATACAATCCAAAATATCCTTCAAGGTCTTGTCTTTTTTGCTCATAATACCAACTATTTCTTATAGTCATCCAACAAGTTATTTGATTCGAAATGAATGTTTTCTGAAGATTCGTTAATTCCTGAATTAGATATATTATCCACACGATTACTGAATTTAACATCAGGTTCATCAGGATTGTTTTGAGATTTCTTGTAATCATTAGCTTTTCTGCGACTATTATTCCTAGGATAATCTTTTACATTAACATTACGATTTTGAGGATTCTGATTTTTGTAATTTGAATTGGATTGAGATTTATGAACTCTTTTAACAGTTTTTACAGAATTATCTTTATTAATATTGCGTTTAAGTTCTTCAAATTCCATTTCTGATTCTTTTGCTGAAATCAATATTCTAATAACAACAAATAGCAACAATACAACAGCAATAATTGCTATCGGTAGATCAAAATTAATGAATATGTCATCATATAAATTAGTAACGGTATTTCCATAATCAATAAAACCCCTGGCTAAAAATACCAATCCTATAAAAGCGATAATAGCACCATGCGCTTTTTTAATGAAGTTAGGTTTCAATACGAATGGATAAATACTAATAATTAGTAATCCAACTCCCAAAATACGGAATAGATTATTGCCGGCTACCCCTTGAAGAGAAATATATGCCTTAAGGAAGGTGTAAGGCAAAACTCCCAATTCAGAGAGCAATGAACATATAAACAATATTTCAATTAATATTATTACAATTAATGGAAATACATAAGCCACTTCCCATTCAAAATCCTTACTAAAAGTTGCCTCCTGAACTGGTGCTTCAAGTGCTTCAGAAAGCATGTTGTAAAGAACTGAAGAAATAACTGAACCAATGATTGTTCCTGCAACTCCTAAAACAGAAGTTAAAAATGCAACAAATGCAGAGATACAGCCTACTAAGATTAATTTTGAATAATTCACCAATATTCCCCTTAACTAATTTTTATGAAAAACATACAAATTGATAATCTATTTTTATACATTAAGATATTTAAAATTGACTTCTAATTATAAATAATAATATTAAAAATAATAATTTGAAAAAAAAATCAAGAAGCCTTAGGGGGGATTCGAACCCCCGACTTCCACCTTACCAAGGTGGCGCTCTACCGGCTGAGCCACTAAGGCATAATCAGGATATAAAAAGTTTATAAAATTATAAAATAGTGCAAGGGAAGGGATTCGAACCCTCGAAGGCCTATGCCAAAGGATCTTAAGTCCTTCCCCTTTGGCCGCTCGGGCACCCTTGCATACAATAATGATATTAGTCTACATAGTATTTAAATGTTACTCTTATTTAAGAAAAATTTGAAAAAAATAAAAACTGCAAAATCATATTGATTGACCAATTATTTAAATATTAAAATATTAAATAAATATAATTATATAAACTATATTTTTTCTAAATTGATTAAAATTGGTGGAATAATTGAAAGTTGACATGGAAGAATGCGGAGTTTGTGAAGATTGCATAGATGTCTGTATGGAAGAAGCTATTCAAAGAAGAGCCTATACAATTGTTATTGACAATACAAAATGTGACAACTGCGGTGAATGTGTTGATGTTTGCCCCGTAGGTGCAATTTATGAAGATTAAATGAATTAAGGGTTTTTTTATGAAAAAATTTACTATCATTGATTATTTAATTATAATTTTGGTAATATGCGCCATCGCATTTGCATTTATACATATTACTAGTGACGATTCCAATAGCATCCAAAAAACAGCATTTGATTCATCCACAATCAATAAAATGTCAAATACTCATTCTGATTACTATAAAAAAGGATACATTGTAAAAACTACTCTAAACGGAATGAATTCAAGCAATAATGATGAAGTTACTCTTAATGGAACTGTTAAATGGATTGGAAATGATAATGTTGGGAATCTCAAAGTTCTTATCGATGCCGACAATACTACATATCTAGCAGGTTTATATAAAGATGTCAAAGACTCAGACATATTCATAGATACTATTACACTTGAAGTTGATGGAAGCAAATATGATAATCTTGTCGAATTTACAATAGCTCCTGAAAAGATCACCTCATTAAAAGATTTATGTAAAAACTTAACCGGATACGATTGCGAGATATCTACAATAATTTCTCTCGAATCTCTTGATGCAATTAAACTTCAAGAAATTTATAACAAAATCAGTTCACAAGAAAAAAAGTTTTCTATAAAAAGTTTGAATTCAATATCAGATAATCAACTTAGTATTGAAAAAGCTAGTGTTCAAAATATTAACGAAGCAAGTCCGATTTTAGGAAACATCAATGGAGTAACTGGTAACATTACAATCAGAGTTTATAATTGTAGTGATATTCAATTAGAACAAATCAAAAATAATTATAACGTTACAAATATTAAAAAGTTTTAAGTTGTGTAATAAATGAGCGTTATTTATTCTAAATTAACATCGATTATTAATATAATAAATGATTCTATTCACGAATCATTTTTATTTACTACAATATTTTCCATCTTATCATTCATTGAGACAAAATGGGTTAATAGCTATTTTAAAAGTTTGTATCCTAGTGAAAACTTTTTAAACTTTTTAAATAAAAATGAGATATTAAAAAACCATCTATTCAATCCATTAATAGTGTTAGTCCTATTTGTAATTTTTTTAATATTAACATTAACCCCACCATCCACCAGTTTGGTTATTACACTTCTTATAGGATTTATTGCATTTTTCATTGGATCTGCGATTTTGCCAAGATATTTTTTAAATAATAATCTTGAAAATATCCTCAACTTTGCAAAAAAAGACATATATTCCATCGGTTTTTGTTTAATGCTTGTTGGCATTGTATTTTTCTTTATAAGTATTGCATCTGTTGGCGGAATACCTCTTTTAAAACCATCCATAAGATATTTATTAAAACCAGCATTTACAATGCCTGTGTTTTTGATAATTCCCGGAACCTGTTTAATGGCTAGTGCATATCTAAAAGATTTTCAGGATAAAAAAATTACTCGTTCACAGGCCAGATTTAGATTCGTGTTTTTATTAGTTATGGATTGTGGATTTTTATTGCTTTTAGGTTATAGAACACCATTGCTTGCAGCATTTCTAATAATAATCATCATAGGCTTTTATGGAAATATCGTTTCTCTTTGGGAAGTGGTGGTTGGTGCATTGATTGGTGTATGTGCAATCATCGGAATAGGCTATTTCAGGTCCCTTGGTGAAATGACAATTTCCTCATCAACAAATCCGTTTTACACATTGCAATCAAGGGCGGACTTTACATTACACGTATTAAATTTACTTGATTTCATTGGTGGAAACTTTGGCGTTACACACGGCAAACTTTTGGCCAGTTCCATTCCAGGAAGTGATTTGGGACCTAGAATGATGGTTGGAAAACTTATTGCATGGAGAACCGAAGTTACTGTTACACCAACATTAGTTGGTCAGATGGTGGCTGATTTTGGTAAAGTCGGCGTCTTTGTTGAGATGTTGATATTAGGATTTACATTGGGCATTGGGTTTAAACTAATGCAGAAAACTAAAAATTTCTTTTATATTGGAATTTACTCCTTGATTCTAACATATAGCATTCTGGGTATTGAAACAGGAATTTTAGACATTCAAGTCATATTATACTTTGTAATAGCTATTTTTATCTACACAATCAATATTGTCAAAACAAGAAATTAATCTATTTTTAATGAGTTCAGTATTACTAAAATCCATAAATAATACTAATTTGTATTACTTTAATAACATTTATATATTAAAATTAAATTAAAATACTAAATGTCAAGACAATTAACGGATTTATTAACTAGTTTACTTAATAAAACTCCAAATAAACTTGATATTACAAAAAAAACATAAGAATAATAGTTTTAAAGTAATACTAATTTATAAATAAAAACAAAAAAAGTATTACTTTCATGGAAAATGGAGGAATTGAATTGCATATACCTGACGGATTTATACCAATCTCACAGTGCATAATATACTATGTAATATTAATTGTTGCATTATACTTCTCTGTGAAATGGGCAAGATCTAACTTAGATGAAAAACGTATCCCTCTTTTAGCCGTACTTGCTGCAGGTATCTTCGCAATCATGTCCATGAACATGCCGATCCCATTCGGTACCAGTGGACACATGGTTGGTGGAGCATTAGTAGCAATTGTATTCCTTGCTCCAGAAGCTGCTGTTATAGTATTCACTGTTGTTTTACTTATCCAAGCATTAATCTTCGGAGACGGAGGAATTACTGCATTAGGTGCTAATGTATTGAACATGGCAATCATTGGAGGATTCGTAGGTTTATACACCTTTAAATATTTGAAAGGAATTATTGGAAAATACCCTGCTGCTGGAGTAGCGGCATGGTTAGCTACAGTACTTGCAGCTCTTGCATGTGCTATTGAAATGGCAATTGCTGGAACATTCCCGGCAAATGTAGGTATTCCATCAATGGTCTTATACCACTTCTTCATTGGAATTATCGAAGCTGTATTAACAGTCATTGTTCTTATAGCATTAGACAAATTTAGACCTGATTTACTTGCATGGAATAACGAAACCAAAGGAGATGCATAGAATGGATCAAAAAGATACTTATTTAATTGTTGTCGCTGTCGTCATTTGTATCATTATAAGTTGTCTTTCACCATATATTGCATCTGGTGACCCAGACGGACTAGAAAAATCAGCTGAAGACGCAGGAGTTCCTGAAGACTTCTCAATCGAAGAAATTAAAGGCATACCTGATGCCATATTCCCAGATTATGCGTTTGCCAACGATCCTGACAACCAAGTATTGCAAATAGTAGCCCTGGTTCTAGGTGTGATTGCTACTTTGGCCGTAGGACTTGGAGTTGCATACGTTATTAAAAAGTAGAAATTACCCCATAATTTCTATTTTTTTCTTTTTTTAAAAATAATTGAAAAATTATAAAATATGCATTACAAAATAATAATATATTACTAATTTTTAATATTATAATAGTGAAAACATGGTAGACATAACACAAATAATGAGATTTGATGATTTAGCATCAAAAGACAGTCCCATACATAATCTGGAAGGTAGAGTTAAGTTAATTTTCACCCTATTAATTATTCTTGTATGTGTTATGTCAAAAGAACTTTTCATACCTCTGACATTGGAAATAATATTATTAATCATACTTAAAATAGCTAAATTATCCTATTGGGATTCAGCAAAAAGATTATTGATGTTGCTACCCTTTGGTGGAGCCATTATTATATTCCAACCATTTATCCAACCGGGAAATATAATTTGGAGTTATTCATGGATAAATGTTACCGACGGCGGTCTGAATTGGGCAATTTTACTGCTTGTCCGCATGATTGTTTGTTTGACAGCAATTATCATATATTCATCAACTACACCATTGCAGGAAATGGCCAGTTCCTTTAGAAAATTGAAAATGCCAAGAGACCTTGCAATGATTCTTTCAATTATGGTAAGATTTTTATTCTTATTTGTTGATGAACTTGCAGCAATTCGCAAATCCCAAAAATCAAGGAACTTCACCATTCACGGAAAGAATACCCCCTACAAATGGAGAGTCAAACAAGTTGGGTACACAATCGGTATGATGTTTTTGAAAGCGTATGAACAAGGAGAAAGAGTTCATAAAAGTATGGTCAGTCGTGGATTTTCAGACACATCGGAAATGTTTAATGAAAAGAAATCCCCTGAAAAAAGCGATTATTTATTTATTATCACAATCATAATTATCGTTATTATACTTGAAATCATTCTATTTAAATATGGTGGCCAATTAGGTTACTTTGGTCAAAATTTATCAATTAATTAGGTGGCGAAAATGGAAAAAATACATTTAGAGACAAAAAACTTATCTTTTACATATCCAGATGGAACCGAAGCCTTAAAGAATGTGAATATCCAAATCAGAAAAGGTGAAAAAATAGCTATAATGGGACCAAATGGTGCCGGCAAATCCACATTATTTTCCCATTTCAACGGTTTGACAGAACCTACATCCGGACATGTTGAAGTTGACGGCGAAAAGATAATTTTTGAACGTGAAGAGCTACTTAAAGTAAGACAGAAAGTTGGAATAGTATTTCAAGATCCTAATGACCAGTTATTCGCCCCTACAGTTAAAGAAGATGTTGCCTTTGGACCTATGAATTTAGGCCTCGACTATGATGAAGTAAAAAACAGAATCGCCGAATCATTAGAAATGGTCGGCATGAGCGGATTTGAAGATAAAACCCCTCACCACTTAAGTGGAGGTCAGCAGAAAAGAGTTGCAATTGCCGGAATTATTGCAATGAGGCCGGAAATAATGATTCTTGATGAGCCTACAG
>CAJGDA010000009.1 GCA_904501935.1 uncultured Methanobrevibacter sp.
AAAGTCCTTAAAATTGTATTGGCTGATTTAGGGGAAATTGCACCATATTGACTTTCATACTTGTCCTTATTCTCAACAACATAGTTGATCATTGCTTTTAAATCTTTTAAGTCAATAATCAAAAGAGATTCCTCATCAGCAACTCTAAATATAATATTTAAAACACCTGTTTGCGCTTCAGATAAGTTTAAGATTTTAGAAAGCAACATCGGTCCCATTTCAGATAGGGTTACCCTTACGGGAAGACCTTTTTCACCGAATAAATCCCAAAATTCGACAGGATATGTTTTGAAATTAAATCCTTTTTCTTCAAGAGAAAATGCTTCAACATTTTTTGCAATGAAATCATTTGTTGAGCCTATCTTTACAAGTCCTGAAACATCACCCTTCATATCTGCTAAAAATACAGGGACTCCCAAATCTGAAAAAGATTCAGCTAAGACTTTTAAAGTTACTGTTTTACCAGTACCTGTTGCACCAGCGATTACACCATGTCTATTGGCCATTTTAGGTAATAAAAACACATTTTCGTTCTCATTACAACCAACTAAAATTTTATCTTCTGCATACATTGCATTTCACCCATTTTCTATTTTCTTAATTAAATAGTTAGTTTTTTTAACTATATTATTTTTATTAAATGATTTTGAAATTCTCTTAATTGCATCTAAATTCTTGACGAAATTGTCCAGCCATGAGAAAATATCTCCCGGATAGACCTGAATCTGATATTTTCTGAACAATTTGGTTGATATGTCCTGCGGATCCTTGCCTTTTAATCGTTCATTAATGATGACTTCTGATATTCCTCTCTGCATACAGCCGCAAAATGGCCTGTCCTGACAATTGCACTGCATGAAGTCTGTTTGGAGAGCTATCAATGCATCTTGGAATTTTTTGTCGACCTTTTCAATGGCTTCACCAGAGGATATGATATCCAATGTGGATTCTGCAAACAATCTTGTTGAGAACTTGATTTTCAAGGCGTTAGAAATCTGATTGTGGATAACACTTGACAGATATGCGTTTTCAAACATCTCCAAATCCAAGGCCATTGCAAGGATTAAAACCATCAGCTTATCATATTTGTCCTTTTTCTTATACATTGGAGACAAACCCACATATCTCTGCAGATAATGATTATCGTTTAATGTATTCTTGATAAACTCCGCTTCCTCAATTGACAAGAATGAAACCGATGTAGCTCTTCCATATCTTGTAACATTTAGTTTATTTGACGGTGAAATATCAATCAAACCCAAATCTTCCATTTCATCGGCAGCTATCTTAAGTGAAACCGGAACGTCAATGTCCCTATAAAACTTGTTCAGCTCATCGATTGACTTGATTGAAGTGGATGAAATGTCCGCTAGAATCTGCTCATAAGCAGACTCTTCATCATACTCAATATAGACATCTTCATGATTACTTTCTAATAAATCTAGTGCTTTTGCCTCTTCAGATTCGCCTGCAAAATCGTTTCCAACTTCAGGAAGCAGATATACGATACCCCTATCGTGATAAGTCGGCCTTCCGGCACGACCCAACATCTGCGAGAATTCATTTGGGTTAATCCATTTGTTTCCCATTACAAGCGAATCGAATATTACTTGTGAAGCCGGAAAGTCCACGCCCGCTGCAAGGGCTGCGGTAGTAACGACACAGGAAATCTTACCCTTATCGAAATCCTTTTCGATTTTTTCCTTTTTATAATATGACAAACCTGCATGATATGCCTGTGCATTAACCCTTTTATTTGTTAGATAATTGGCAATCTGATGAGTTTTGCGCCTTGAATTGGTAAAAATAATTGTTTGCCCTCTAAAGCCTTTATTGGATTTGGTGTTGAATTCCTTTTGAACAAGCTTTCTCATGAGATAACGCTTTTGGGATTCATTTCTTGTATAGACCAGATGTCTCTCTAAAGGAACCGGGCGCTCTGAATATTGAACCAGCTTCATGTTGAATTCAGAAGCCAAAAATTCAGGATTCTTTACTGTTGCGGAAAGTCCGATAATTTGGGTTTTCGGATATAGATTCTTCAATCGCTTAATCAAACCGTTCAATCTTGTTCCACGGTCTTCATCATCTATCATGTGAATTTCATCTATCAAAACCACTCCAAGACCATGCAACGACTTTGAATTGCCGTTTCTCAATAGATAATCAATTCCCTCATAAGTTGCAACAACAATATCTGCCTTTGAAACATCAGAATCAGGCAGCTTAAGCTCACCCTTTGCTTTAACGCGATTTCTTCCGACCTTAATTGCAACTTTCAATCCCAATTGAGAGTATTTCTTTTTGAAATCTCTGTATTTCTGATTAGCAAGAGCAACCAAAGGGGTTAGGAAAATGAATTTTTTGCCGTTCAAAGCTTCAGTTATGCCTGCAAGCTCTCCGACTAAAGTCTTACCGGAACCTGTTGCACTTACAACAAGCAAATCCTCTCCTTTAAGGAGCCCCTCCTTTATGGCCAAATATTGGACGGGCAATAGCTTAGTGTTTCCAGAATCAAGGAGAACTTGCTTAAAATCATGTGGAATTTTGAGCCTTTTCATGTCAACTGGAGGAATGATATGCTTTGATTTTTTTGTTTTATCGAATAAGGTTAAATTCCTGTTCTTTATAGGATCGAATTGAGGATCAAGAACTGATAATGTTTTCTCCAGACTTCCTGTCTTTTCCAAGGTATTTTTAAGATTTCTGAAAATCTTTTTGTCAAATCCCTGAAGCTTGATTTCTTCCTTAATTGTGTCATATGCACAATCCTTACAGATTAATTGATTGTTATGTTTAAATGAATAGGATGAATTGACAATAGTGATATTTCCTTCATATGCACAAAAATCACATACCTGGGTTTTTCTTACTTTAATATTGAGTGACTTCAGGAATTTTTCTACCATCTCATCGGGAGTTGCCAAAAAAACTGCCTGCGAACGTAAAAGCTTTATAACCTCTCCAGGAGGCATCAGCTTCTCATTTAATGTGGAGTTGTCATTAAAGTTATAATCAGCTACAAATCTTGAAATAGATAATGAATCCCCATTATTAGTAAATTTAATGTTTCCAACAAATTCAGGTTCCCTTTTGTGATTTAGCGCACCTTTTGGAGAACCTATCGGATATAATCTCCACTGTTTTTTAATCTTTTTTAAAACTAGCATTGCTTTAATTTATATTGTTGATTGTTAATAAATTTTAAAAAATCTGATTACCATATACAAAATCCGAATACAAGATTTTGATTTAGTGATAGTTATTCGAAAATCATTAACATGTTTGTATTGTTGCTATCCGTTTTATCAAAAAAAAAATACTGAAAAAACCTATTAAATCAGTTTAAAAACATATAAAAAAAATAGTAAAGATCAAAAAACTGCCCGTCTAAATTTTTTTGAATGGACAGGCAGTATCTTTGAGTAAATATTAATTCGCAGCATTACATTCCCTCCGTAAATTTTTGCGAATTGTAAATTATTTTATATTAATAATGTCTTATTGGTCTTGTTGCTTCAAATATATCAATGAATAACTCATAATCCATGATTTCACCTCCCTTTCTTGTTTTTTGTTTTTTGTTTTTAATTTTGGTGGTATCCACCTAATGCGTTTAATATAACATCCAATACACTTGAAAAATCCATTTTTTCACCTCCAATAAATCAATTCAGAAAATAACCTTATTTATATGCAATCGCTACTGATAAAAAATCAAATGTCCTAATCACACAATGACCATTATAATTTCACCTCATAATTGTATTAAGTTCAACTGCTTAGTACAAATCTTATTGCGTAAGATTCCTTTTTCAATTGTCAATTCATCATCACATAAATCATAATTTTTAGTCTGATGTTTTTCTTCTTTAAATTTTCAAAGAACACATCACACCTACTTAATACTTTAAACAACCACATATAAATAGTTTTTCGAATGCAAGCACTCACTTACATTTGAAAATAAGAAATTAAGGATTTAAAAAGAGTTATTTATTAAAAATATAAATTTAGTACAATAAAAAAAAATAAAATTTTTTCGACAAAAAATTTGCCAAATTAATGGAATTTTTTGTCAATTCAAAAACAATGCATCCTGTTTCACAAATTATTCCATATAATCAAATCTAGTTTCTAAAATAATAATTATTGCAAAACCGATTATGGCAACAATAAGACATGGGAACAGACCTGCAAAGCTAAAGCCCGCAGAATTTATAATTTCAACACCCGGAACTTTTAGTGACCCCAACATCACCCCAATTAAAAATGCCATTGTCACTTCTTCATGGTTTTTAAGCAAGTAGTTGAGTATTTTCGAAAATCCTAAAATACCTATTGCTGCTCCAACCACAAAAACGATAATGTCAACAATCTGAAATTGGTGAAGAGCATTAAGCATATATTTGTATTGACCTAAAAGCAATAGCAAAAATGAACCTGAAATGCCCGGTAAAATCATAGCGCAAATAGCTATCATTCCGGAAATAAATATCACTATTAGAGAATGATTTGCGGCAATCGGGTTTAAACTTACAAATATGAAAGTTAAAACTGCACCCAATAATGCAAATAATATGTTTTTCAAGTTGATCTCATCGAGCTTTTTAAATAATATCACTGCAGAAGCTATAATCAATCCCAAGAAAAATGCATATGTTAATGCAGTATGCGTATCCATACAGTAGGTTACAACCTTTGCAAGTGTCAAGAAAGCTACTCCAATACCTAAAACCAATGGGATGAAGAATTTAAAATCGATTTCATCAAATAGGCCATTTATAAAACCGTTAATGTCTCCTTTTAAAAGAGGCTTTACAAATCCAAATCTGATTTTACTTATTGCTTCGACCAGATAAGCATAAATTCCAGTAATCAATGCAATTGTTCCACCGGAAACACCCGGAACAATGTCTGCTGAACCCATAAGGACTCCTCGAATAAAAATTAAAAAAGCTTCCTTCATATCAAAACTCAAATTATCACCTTATTAAATAATTAGTTTAATCTTAATTAAATAAGTTATTGAAAAAAAAGAAAAAAAAGAGAATAAATCAAAAGATTTATTCTTGGAACGGTTGTGGAAGTTCGCAAACTCCACTGTCTTTTGCAAGATATGCATATGCAAATGCTGCGCAGATTGCACCGAGAATAGGTCCAACTAAGTATATTGGGAAGAATCCCCAAAGGTTAGCTCCACCAAGTAAGGTGTCCATCAAGTATGGACCGAATGTACGTGCAGGGTTAATTGAAGCACCTGTGAATGCTCCTAAAACTACGATTACCGCAGTAACAGTCATACCAATTGAAATTCCAGCAAAACCAGGTTCCGCCTTTTTGTCAACTGCTACACCCATTATAACCATCATTAGGAAGAATGTTCCTAAAAATTCTGCAAACATGGCTTGAAGGTAGCTTACCCCTAATCCAGGAGCTGTTGCACCGAGCCCGCCGATAGCGACAGCAGGAGTGCCCAGACATAAGAATAATGCAAGGCTTCCTAAACATGCACCGATTACTTGAGCAACTATATAGTAAATACTGTCAATTAAAGCAATGTTTTTTGTGACAAGTAGACCAATAGTTACAGCAGGGTTTAAGTGTGCACCAGATATCTTACCGAATACATAAATACATATCATTACAGTTAGACCAAATGCCAAAGCAATTGCAATCCAGTCACCAAGTCCTCCTAAAGGCCCAATACCTGCAGCACCCGGAGTGATGCTTTCAGATATCAATAATGTTACAACAGCTGAACCAGTACCAAAAAATACAAGGAAAAATGTTCCTAAAAGTTCTGCAAAGAACTTTTTTCTTATATTACATGGCATTTTAATTCACCTATACAGCTTCTCTCCATTGACAGTATTCGTGTTTGTTATCTGCAAGACATGCTGAAGCACATTGTTTACAACCTCTTACTGGAGATCCTGGTGCTTCTTTATCAAGTGCAATAATATTGGTCATCATAGTTGCTGTAATTGGTTCTGAAGTTAAAAGACATGGGTAGTCTGCTAATATCATTAAGGATGAGAATCTTACTGTAATAGCACATGCAGGATAAGCGTATCTTTGTGGATTCATTAAAACTTCGTTTTCCAAAATAGGTTTGAAGTCAACTTCCATACCTTTAATTCTAGGAATGATTTCATATCCACTTGATGATCTCATTTTTCTTGCATTACTCATTGCATTGAATCCTCTGTAAATCATGTCCATGAAGTCACAGTTGTGTAGCTCAGCAGCTGCACCTCTTTTTGGATATTGTTGCACATAGTTGTGGAATCTTTTATTTAACATGTCAACAACAATTGGAGCTGTGAATCCATCTAATTCTAATAAGAATTCTGTTGCACATGCAGATGCACCAGTTGAGAGTTTTAACACATCAAATGGAGTTTCGAATACATCAAGATTGTTTCTTAATGAGTTTTCAATAACTCCAGCAGTAGCTTGGATAGTAGCCATAATCACGTCATCTTTACACATGTTGTATGTGGATTGACCGATGTGGTGACCAATATCTCCGACACAGTATGCTGGTACGGTTACGATGTTACCATAATGCACGCCGTCATCCATTGCTGCTTTAACTACAGGAGTCATTGCCTTTTTATATTTGTTCATGTAGTCTCTTACATCAAATGATGAGTGGTCAGCATCATCCATTAAAGTGCCTTGACCTTCAATTGGAGTTTTGTAAATCATTTGTAATGTTTCAATTTCTTTTTCAGTCGCTTGTGTTGCAGTGAATCCGTCTTCAATAGCATTAGCAAATGCGTCACCAATACCATAAGAAGTATTCATACCCCAAGATTTCGCAGATAATATTGCTTGTTTGTGGAGTACTGGAATGTCCATTTTAAGCAATATTTGATTTACGACATTACTTGTACTTCCAGGCATTAATGCAAAGTCCACTACACAGGTTGGTCCATAGAATCCACCATATCTTCTGATTGATTCCTTAGCGATTAACGCTTCATTGTCAGCGATAGCTTGGATAAATGCATCTACACTGTCTGCAAATTCCCCATCTTCTTCACATAAGATTTCTAAAATTGGCGGAGTTTGGAAGTGTTCAATGAAAGGATCATCTTCACATTTCAAAGTGTCTGTAATGGAAGACAAAATTTCATAATGGTTTTTAACAGATTCTTTGTGTAAGTTAATTACAGATTCTGCTTGGTTATCTAATGCTTTCATGCCCGCAACTGCATCAGCATAAGGCTTAGCATCAGTTATTTTAAAGTCATTGTACCTATTTTCTGATATAACTGCAATGTCTGCATTTTGAGCAGCCATTGACTCGTTAATCATCTTTTCGTATAACTCTTTCATTTTTATCACCAGCGATAAGTGTAGTTAATTAAGTATTGCCTAGGAATTAATACTTAACTACCTTATAATTAATAAATTATTCAAGAAAGTATATAAATTTAGTTAAATGATTCTTAAAATTTAGAAAATTAGATTAGAAATGATTTAACAATTAAAGAAAAAACGAGTGAAAAATAAAAATAAAAAAAATATTGAACTAATAGAAGAAAAAACTATTTTCCTATATCCTCTACTAATTCTTTAGCATATGGAGTTATATTCTCATCAAGCATACGCTCTAAAAACTCGCCAGTATAGGTTCCAGACTTTGCAATCTCTTCAGGTGTTCCGGTAGCTATTACTTGACCACCTCCATCGCCTCCGTCAGGACCTAAGTCAATGATGTGGTCAGCAGTTTTTATAACATCCAGGTTATGCTCAATAACAACAACGGAATTACCTGCATCAGTTAATCTAGCTAAAACATCTAAAAGTCTTTTGATATCTTCAAAATGAAGACCAGTAGTTGGTTCATCCAAAATATATAATGTTTTGCCAGTGCTGCTTCGTGATAGCTCTTTAGCTAGCTTAATCCTTTGGGCTTCCCCACCGGACAATGTTGTTGCAGGTTGGCCTATCTTCATGTAGCCCAAACCGACATCATACAATGTTTGAAGTTTTTTGGTGATTTTCGGAATGTTTTCAAAGAATTCTAATGCCTCTTCAACAGTCATTTCCAAGACTTCATAGATATTTTTACCTTTATATCTGATATCCAAAGTCTCTTCATTGTATCTTTTACCACCACAGACTTCACATGGGACATAAACATCCGCTAAAAAGTGCATTTCAATCTGAACGATACCGTCCCCTGAACATGCTTCGCATCTTCCGCCTTTTACGTTAAATGAAAACCTTCCAGGCTTGTATCCTCTTGCTTTAGATTCTGGAGTGTTAGCAAACAAATCTCGAATATCAGTAAATACTCCAGTGTATGTTGCCGGATTTGATCTTGGAGTTCTACCAATTGGTTTTTGATTGATTGCAATGACCTTATCAACATTTTTCAAGCCTTCAATCTCGTCATATTTGCCTGCAAATGTGAATGTTTTAGACAGTTTGCCTTTAGCACCTTTGTATAATATCTCATTAATCAGACTACTCTTTCCAGACCCACTCACACCAGTAACACAGGTGAATTTGCCTAATGGAATTTCCACATCAATGTGCTTAAGGTTGTTTTGGGCAGCACCCCTAATAGTAATAAATTGACCATTTCCAGGTCTGCGCTCTTTTGGAATGTCAATTTTTTTAACTCTTGAAATGTATTGGCCAGTAATGGAGTCTGGATTCTTCATTATATCCAAAGGGGTTCCTTGAGCCACTACCTTACCTCCATGCTCACCAGCACCAGGACCAATATCTACAACATGATCCGCTGAGAGGATAGTTTCTTCGTCATGTTCAACGACGACCAAAGTGTTTCCCAAATCCTTAAGCCTTTTTAAAGCTTCGATTAGCTTTATATTGTCTCTTTGGTGAAGTCCAATACTTGGTTCGTCTAAAATATATAAGACACCGACCAATCCTGAACCGATTTGAGTTGCTAATCTGATTCTTTGGGCTTCCCCACCTGATAATGTACCAGATGACCTTGACATTGACAAGTAATCAAGTCCCACTTCAACCAAAAAGCTTAACCTTTCTTTAATTTCCTTTAGAACTTCTTTTGCAATGAAATTTTCACGTTCTGTAAGTTCCAAATCTTGGAAAAACTGATAGGAATCCTTAATTGGTAAATCACAGACATCAATGATTGATTTTCCACCCACAGTAACAGCTAATATCTCAGGCCTAAGCCTTTTTCCATCACAAACATGGCATTTCCTGTCGCTCATGAATTTTGATAGGTATTTTCTTGAATAATTGGATTTGGTTTCGATGTATAATCGCTCCATTCTTGGAATTACACCTTCAAATTTACGATTTACCATGTAGGATTTATTCCTTCTTTTGAATGTGAAGGCAATCTTATCTTTGCATCCATATAAAATAGTATTTTGATATTCTGAGTCCAGTTCATTGAATGGAACATCCATGCTAAAATTGAAGTGTTTTGATACTGCTTCAAGCATTTGGTAGTAATAGTTTTCCCTTTTTGTTGATTTAGACCATGGCGCAATAGCACCATCGTTTAAAGACAGATTTTTATCCGGGACAATCAAATCCGGATCAATTTCCATTTTGGAACCTATACCATTACATTCAGGACATGCCCCTTGAGGAGCATTGAATGAAAACATCCTTGGAGTTAGCTCTTCAAAGTTTATTCCACAATCGACACATGCGAAGTGTTCTGAATACTTTTTCTCATACTCATCATCTTCAGCTGTAAATAAAACAGTAATTAGACCTTCAGTAAGTTCGGCGGCAGTTTCCAAGGAGTCGACAAGCCTTCTTTTAAAATCAACGTCACGCCTGATTTTTAGTCTGTCAACTACAACATCAATGTTATGTCTATAAGTCTTTGCAAGTTCGATTTCCTCATCCAAATCCCTTATCTCACCGTCAACGCGAACCCTTACAAAACCCTTGTTTCTAAGGTCATCCAAAACATCCTTAAATTGGCCCTTCTTATCCCTGACAATCGGAGACAAGATTTGTATCTTAATTCCTTCACCTTCTTCAATGATTGAATCTCCGATTTGGCCAATGGTTTGCTGTGAGATTTCCTTTCCACAATTCGGACAATGCGGAATACCAATTCTTGCATATAATAATCTTAAATAATCATAAATTTCAGTAATTGTACCGACAGTAGATCTTGGATTTTCCCTTGTTGTTTTCTGGTCAATTGAAATAGCTGGAGATAACCCCTCAATTGATTCCATTTCTGGTTTTTTCATTTGACCTAAGAATTGCCTTGCATAAGCTGAAAGTGATTCGACATATCTACGCTGTCCTTCAGCATAGATTGTATCAAAAGCTAGTGAAGACTTTCCAGACCCGCTTATGCCTGTAATTACTATGAATTCATCACGAGGGACACTGACATCAATATCTTGCAGATTATGCTCACGTGCACCCTTGATGACAATCTGTTTTTTTGACTCTTCTGCCATAATAATCTCCTTAATTTTGTTATATATTATTAGAACAAACTACTTAATAAAATGTTTCAGAGAGCATTTGAAAACTAATTCAAAACTAAACACTCAATAAAAAATCAATTATATTTAAATATTTTACACCCATACCAGATATATCCATATTATCTATTGAAATAACATATTTTAGATAGTTATAATTGATTTTAAGCAAATTTTCAAATTCCCTTTTAATTGTATCTTTATATATTATTATAATTTGGATTAATAAAGTTTTCTACTGAAAACTATTTATCAAAACCTTTCAAAGCATAAAGCTTATTTCTCAAATCAGCCGCCCTTTCAAAGTCAAGCCGTGCAGCCGCATCCTTCATATCCTTTTCCAAGTCACGAATAAGCAAGCGAAGTTCATCTTTAGGCATTCTTTCAATGTCTGCACCTTTAACCTTATATTTCTCATCTTCTTCGGCTAATTTTTCTTTTAATGTCCTTTCGGTGGATTTTGGAGTTATTCCATGAACTTCATTGTATTTCATTTGTAGCTTGCGCCTTTTCATTGTAATGTCATATGCATTCCTAACGGAATCGGTCATATTATCCACATACATTATCACACGGCCGTTGACGTTTCTTGCAGCACGGCCAATGGTCTGTATCAAAGAAGTTTCATTTCTTAAGAATCCTTCCTTATCCGCATCCAAAATAGCTACCAAAGACACTTCAGGCAAATCGAGACCTTCCCTTAAAAGGTTAACACCAACCAATACATCAAATTTACCTCTCCTTAAGTCATCTACAATGTCAATTCGCTCCAATGTATCTATTTCAGAGTGCATATACCTTACCTTAACGCCGATTCTTGCATAATAGTCAGTCAAATCTTCAGCCATCCGTTTAGTCAATGTTGTAACCAAAACCCTTTCATCCTTTTCGGCGGTTTTCCTAACCTCTTCAAGCAGGTCCTCAACCTGACCTGTAACGGGCCTTATTATCACTTCCGGATCAACAAGTCCAGTTGGTCTTATGATTTGCTCAACAACATTTCTTGACTTTGAAAGCTCATACTGAGCGGGGGTTGCGGATACATAAATCACCTGATTGACAGAGGATTCAAACTCATCAAACCTTAAAGGACGGTTTTCTTTGGCTGAAGGCAATCTAAAACCATATTCTACTAAAGTTTCCTTACGGGCTCTGTCCCCATTATACATTCCCCTAATCTGCGGAACTGTAACGTGAGATTCATCTATGATTGTTAAGAAATCATCAGGGAAATATTTTAGAAGTGAATAAGGCTTGTCTCCCCACTTACGGCCTGATAAATGCATTGAATAGTTTTCTACACCAGGACAATAGCCCATTTCCCTCAACATCTCTATATCAAAACGGGTTCTCTGCTCTAATCTTTGAGCTTCCAGGAGTTTTCCCATTGCATTCAGCTCTGAAAGCCTTTCTTCAAGCTCATTTGAAATCTTTGAAATGGCCACATCCATCTTGTCCTGGCCGACTACAAAGTGCTTTGCGGGGAAAATCATATACCTTTGAAGGGATTCCTGTTTTTTACCTGTAACCTTATCTATTATGCTGATGGCATCTATCTCATCACCGAACAGTTCTATTCTGATTGGTGGTGTTCCATGGACTGGATTTATTTCAATTACGTCGCCTCTAACTCTAAATTGACCACGAGCAAATTCAATGTCATTTCTCTCATACTGCATGAAAACCAAACGGGCAAGAATTTCAGACCTCTCATAGACATCACCAACATTTATTCCGAAAGCGAATTCACCATAGTCTTCAGGCGAACCTATACCATAAATGCAACTTACACTGCTTACAACAATAACATCATCTCTTGAAAGCAGAGATTGGGTTGCAGAATGCCTCATTATATCTATATCATCATTGATTGACGCTTCCTTATCAATAAATGTGTCGGTTCTAGGCACATAAGCCTCAGGCTGGTAATAATCATAATAACTGACAAAATATTCGACTGCATTATCCGGGAAAAACTCTTTGAACTCCTCATACAGCTGTGCAGCTAAGGTCTTGTTGTGTGAAATGACAAGAGTAGGCTTTTGGACTTTCTCGATGACATTAGCCATTGTGAAAGTCTTGCCTGAACCTGTTACTCCTAAAAGAGTCTGTTCCTTTATTCCATTTTTTATGCCTTCAGCTAATGAATCAATGGCTTTTGGTTGATCGCCCAGTGGTTTATAAGGCGATTTTAGATTGAATTCTTTCATAAATATCAGTTTGTAATTGAAACGTTGAAACTAATGTGAACATATTTTGGAGCGCAGCAAGGTACTACTTTCTCATCCCTTATTGCCAAATCACCATAATTTTTAAATTCTTTTTTTAAATCATCTTTAATTCTTTTAACATTATCTTCATTGTGAACCCTTAGAGAGCCTAAAAATACTGTTTTTGCAGCCATATTCATGACAGAAATGCTGTCTACAAGCTCATACTCACCATATTTTTCCAAAATGGTATTTGATCCATCTAAGAGATCTTTTTTTATTGCTTCCTTATCCATTTTATTCCCTCAAAGCGTCTGCAATACTTTTAGCAATAGATACACGTGAAGTATCTGAAGATAAACTGTTAGTGCCTATAATTTTGTTTGCACCTGCAGCATAAATCCTTGTAGCTCCATTGTTAGTTAAAATTGGATGTACACAGCAGACATCTACTGATGATGCACCATATTGTTTTAGAATATTGATTGCATTTACAATAGTTCCACCAGTAGCGATAATGTCATCGATTATTACTGCATGCATGCCTTTTACAGAGTCAACATTGACAGTATTTTCGCTTTCGCTGTCACATCTGACATCAACAATTTTGGTTTCAACCTTATCTGGACCTAAACGGACTTTTGTTAAGTATGTGCAGTCACAGCCGATTATTTCTGAAATTTCTTGTGCAAAACCATATGCACCCTTATCAGGAGCAATGATTAAAGGTTTTTCGTTTGTTTTTTTGAAATATTTCTTGTCAAGATATTCTGCTATTGCAGGCATCGCTGAAATATTTCTTGCCGGAATATTAAAAAAGTTCAAAACACATTCCTCATGAATATTGAATGTAATGAACTCATCAGCACCTGCCGCTTCAATCAGATTGCAGATGATTTTAGCAGAAATTGTCTCACCAGGATTAAAACGTTTTTCCTGCCTTGCATATCCCATATACGGAACTACTGCTGTGACTTTTTTTGCTCCCAAATCCTTTAAATTGGAAATCATAAACAATAGTTCCATCAAGTTTTCATCTTGAGGATAACCAGTAGATTGAATAACTGTCACTTCATCAGGAATTTCACCATCTATTCTTAAATATCTTTCTCCATCAGGAAATTTCTTAGTTTCAACATAACGTAATTCTTCACCAAGTTCACGTGCTACATGAGCCGCTAAATCTTGAGAAGCTGAACCACCAATAATCACAATATCACCAAAATATTTATGGAATAATATATGTTTCCATTCATTAAAAAAGTTAAGTATTTATATTTAAAAGTTGCAATAAAAAAGATTATGTCACTAGGAAAAAGCATGCTGAAAATAATAGTATTAGTTATTGTTGTACTCTTATTATTTATATTGGTAAGTCCAATTCTAATTATTGCTGAAGACACAACAGAAGGAACCCCTGGAGTAGATATGGCTGCTTCATTTAGTGTTCCGAAAGGTTTTGAATGGGTTTACCCTGGAAGCTCATATAATGCAAACGGAGAAACACTCCACAATATTCACTTTATTGATCCTGAAAACCCTTATGGGGCTGCTCGTGACATTATTTCCTACACATACCACTACACACCCCATATAATTGTCAGCGTCAATGATGAGGCTGCAAAAGATATATTCGGTTATGATCTTGTAGATAATATCCGCGCTAATGACGCATATAACGGTTATCCTGGCAACGGCAATGCACAAGGAACCATGTCTAGAGGTGATGCCGTAGGAACTGCAATGCTTATGGGCAACTTTAATCCACTTGAGATTCCTTTGCATGTACTTATGGGAAATATAAAATTTTTCATCGTATAATTTTTCCTTTTTCAATGCAAAATCACATAAAATGAGAGCGCCACACCCACCAATGAAATAAATAATTGACATATACCATGCTTTCTTAGTGTAGGGTGCTTTGATTGAATTAAATAAAACGGCAGGAAAAATCCGAAAAATGTGAATGTGATAACAGCAGTGTTTTTAGCAATGAGATTAACAACAAATCCGCTCCAAGACAAAATTATAGTAATAATATATGAAATAATCACTGCTTTTTTGTTGATTTCGGGAAGACCATTCCGCTTATAAACATAAACCTGCTTGGGCCTGGCCCCTTCGATTAATGGAGTGCCACATTTAGCACAGTAATCATAATCATCCTGATTTTCAAATCCGCAATTATTGCATAAACGTACCATGGATAAGAATTAATTCTTTTTAATATAAATTATTTTTCAATTACCATTGCTATTTCATCAAAGCATTCATTTTCATAATTGGTATTTGTTAGTTTAGTATAATATTTAAAGCCTAACTTTTCTAAAACTCTTTTTGATTGATTATTCTCAACCCTGTATGATGCATAAACCCGTTCAACATCCAAACATTCAAAAGCTCTTTTGATTAATACGCTGGATGCTTCAACAGCAAAACCATTGCCCCAATACTCTTCAGCTATCCAATATCCGAGTTCGGCAGTGCCTTCACCCCACCAATGATTGGTATCTGGAGGGAACAACAATCCCACACATCCTATTGGAACATCATCTTTAACAATAGCATATGTTTCTCTTTTAGAAAAAACAGTTTTAATAATCTTTAAACTATCTTCAATACTTTCATGAGGTGGCCATCCTGCAATTGGACCTATATTTGGATTTTTAGCAAAGTGAAACAAGCACTTTGCATCTTTTTCTTCCCATGGTCTTAAAACTAAATTTTCTGTTTCAAAAATCATCAATAAAACTTTGTTTTAAATAGTAAAAATATTTTCATACAAACAATTAATAATTTAAAAATAAAAATTATTATTATGAAAGTTAAAGATGGAATAATTGGTTTGGTTGTTGGCGATGCATTAGGTGTTCCAGTTGAGTTTACCTCCAGACACGAGCTTGAAGAAGATCCTGTTGTTGATATGAGGGAGCATGGAACTTATGACATGCCTAAGGGAACTTGGTCTGACGACTCTTCAATGGCAATCGCAACAATGGCAAGTATCGTAAATAAACAATGTATTGATTATGATGACATTATGAATGAGTTTTTGGAATGGTATGAAAATGACAAATATAGTCAATATTATACATTTGATTCAGGAAACACAACAGTACGTGGATTGAGTAGATTTAAAAATGGCACTCCTGCTTTGAAAAGCGGAGGCAGTAAAATACATGACAATGGAAATGGGTCCTTAATGAGAATTCTACCTATGGCATTTATCCCAAATATTGATTATGAAACCGTTGAAAATGTCTCCGGATTGACACATGCCCATGACAGATCTAAAATAGCTTGCGTATTATACATTGAAATTGCAAAATCAATGATTGAAAATGATTTGACAATTGACGAACATGTGAAAAACTCCTGTGAAAAAATCAAAGAATATTACAAAGAGAATGAAGAGCTTGAGCATTTTAAAAGAATATTCGAAGATGATTGGTCCGGCGAGATAAGAAGCGGAGGATATGTCATCGATTCACTTGAAAGTACAATCTATTGTTTGAAAAATACCGGCAGTTATGAAGAAGCGGTTCTAAAAGCTGTTAATTTAGGCGGCGACACCGACACTACTGCAGCTATTTGTGGTGGGCTTGCCGGAATTTATTACGGATTTGATGCAATCCCTATAGATTGGATTGAATCAATTAAATACATTGATAAGGTAATCTCATTATGTGAAAGATACGAGGCATATTGTGATGAGAATTAAGGAAACCATCGAAAATATTAGGGCCACATGCAATAATTATGTAGACCCTGATTTGGTGGCTACTGTTATCCATGATAACTACTTCATGGGTTCAAATAACATTTGCCAACTTGACCAATTTGACATCAAAAAGCAAGACACATTTGAAGATAGGATATTGAAAATCCTAAAACACGAAAATATATTTTTAAATCTTGGAATGTATGTTTTCATCCCATTCATTAATGAATGCGATATCTACTCCAGCGAAGATTTCAATTTAAAACTCACACAAGAAGAGTTTGACAAATATGCAAATGAAAAAGAGAGATTCTTTGGAATTTTGATTAAAAAAGATTCCTCAGATTATATCATCGGAAGCTGTGATTTGTGCGGATGCAGCATTGATGCAACATTCAAAGAAATAGAAGCCTCTGATTTGGACTTTTTTAAAAAAATAAAGGAGATTATAGATAAAAAAATTATCTATTAATCATTTTCTTTTTGATTTCCTCCCACATTGCCTGTTCTTCACCGCAACCTGTCATTATTACATACTTATAATCAGAATTTCTAGCAAGTTCGTTTAATTTTTCTATTCTGATTTTCATCTCATCATAACTTAACGGGTAAAACTCAGCATCAGGATAATCTTTTTTGATAATATTATAGTATTCCTCTGCTTTTTTAATTGATTTTCTTCCAGGCACAACTATTATATGGTCTGGATTCATGCTTTTTATTACTTCATAATGGTCTTCAAAGATTTCATCTTCGTTTTCATCAGGAGTAGTATAGATGAATTCAAAAGGAGCATCAATGAATTGTTTCATGAACATTGCATTGATTTTCAAAGCATCCCCATTATCTCCCTGACCAAGTCCAACGAATTTGCCTCCAATATCGACTACTTCAAACCTTCCAGGAGGTATGAATGACATATCTAAATTGTTAAAGACATCCTTAACTGTAGTTTCTATATTTTCTACTTTTGGAGTAAATGTAGCATAAGCAGTAATGGAAGCTAATGTATTGTAAATATTGTGGAATCCGAATGGCGGTACATTTAGTTTTAAGTTAAATTTAATATTTTTTGAAGCAGTGTAGTTAAATAAATCTCCTTGGATAGTTAAATCCCATGAAGAAGAACCAAATTCTATATCAGTTAATTTTACATTAGGTTCTGGGCGTTTGAATCCACATTCACAAGTGTAAATTCCCCTATGGTTTAAATAGAAATGAGAATAATCTAGCAATTTGCCACATTTAGGACATTCAATTGAATTGCCGCCAATATCTTCAATTACATCGGTTTCAATACCATAATAGTTGACTTCAACATCACTTTCTTTATTCAAACCAATAAAAGCAGTTCTTGGATCGTCACAGTTTGTAACAATAGCACCCCTTTCCATGCCTTCTGAAAGCAATTTTTTAGCTTTATAGTATGATTCGAAAGGATTTTTAACACCCGCAACTTGGGTATGCTCCTGTGATATAGTTGTATATACAACACCTACAGGATTAATTAATCTTTGAACTGTATCCGGAATTCCGTGTGCTAAATCACGAATTCCATATTCAAATATTCCCATATCTCCTTTTTGGTTTAAAAGAGCTGTGACAATTGAATTTAAAATATTATTCTCATGACTGCTTTTAATCTGAATATCCTTTGACATTAGTTTTATCAAAAGAGTAGTTGTAGTTGTCTTACCGTTAGTTCCAGTGATTAAAACTGCACCTAACTTTAAACCAGAAGCAAGTTCTGGAATAGACTCTTGACCAGCAATTTTAGTAAAAACGTGTCCGGGATATGTTCCTCCGCTTCCAGGACCATATTTTGCAAGTTGACAAGCAACTTTTCCTGATACTTTTGCAATATTAAATTTAAGAAAATTAACCATGATTAATATATTATGAGTATAAGATATATAAAAATTATTATTCTATGAATAAAAATAAAAAAATAGTTATTTTAAAAAAATAAAGAAAAAGAATAATCCAATTAGTTTGTAGTTGGATTATTTATTGTTGTTTGCGGAACTTTTTCTGCAACTTTGGAACCGATATTTTTCATTTTTGCAATTAGATTGTCTTTGCTTGAACCGCTAATCAAAATATTTTCTAAAACATCACTTAAAGTTTCGGTTGGAATGATTTCAATCATATCTTCGTATTTTTTCTCAATCATAACATCTTTTAAGTTAGATTTAGGAATCAATACTTTTTTCATTCCAGCTTCTGCAGCCGCTTCGATTTTAGCAGTCGCACCACCAATAGGCATTACATCCCCACGAACATTAAGTGAGCCGGTTAATGCAACAGTTTGATCGATTGGAATTTCTTCAATAGCTGATATTACAGCTGTTGCAATACTTACGCTAGCTGAGTCACCTTCAACACCATCATAGGTTTGGATGAATTGAACGTGAATATCATAGTTTGAAATGTCCTTGTTAGTGTATTTCTTAATTAATGCACTTACATTTTGAACTGATTCCTTAGCGATTTCACCTAATTTACCTGTAGCTATGATTTGACCACCGTTTTTAGATTGTGTTGGAGCAGCTTCTGCCGCAATTGGGGAAACAATTCCACTTCTGTCACCAATAACTGCAAGTCCATTTACAAGACCAATTCTTCCACCTTCTGATGAAACCATACTGTAGTCTTTTCTTTGCATGATTGATCTATCAGCTATTTGCTGTTCGAGGGTTCTTGCGAATTTTTTGGCTTCAAAAACATGCTCTGCAGTTACCAAATCATCACCTTTTTCAATAGCCACATCACCAGCAGACCTTACTAGTCCACCAAGGTCTCTTAATCTTAAAGTTAAAGCGTTTTGTTTTCCTGATCTTCTTTTTGCTTCCATGATGATTTCATCCAATGCATCTGGAGCAAAGTGTGGAATTCTACCATCGTTTTTAACTTCTTGAGCTACAAATTGAACTAGTTTTTCTCTGTTTTCAGTAGTGTCTTCCATGTAATCCTTCATGAATACTTCATAACCGTATCCTCTGATTCTAGACCTCATTGCAATGTGCATTCCTTCTAAAACCTGAAGGTTTCCTGATGCTACAAGCACAAAATCACATGGCACCGCTTGTGACCTTACCATTGCACCTGATGAGTTTTCGCTTTGACCGGTGATTGCATATTGTTTTTCTTGCATTGCAGATAAGAGCTCTTGTTGAGTTTTCATGGACATTGTACCGATTTCGTCAATGTATAAAACTCCCTTATTAGCTTTGTGAATCATACCTGCTTCCACACGTTCATGTGCCGGAGTTCCAAGTCCTCCTGATTGATATGGATCGTGACGTACATCACCGAGCAATGCACCAGCATGAGCACCAGTTGCATCCATGAATGGTGCAAATCTAGATTCTTGGTTGTTGACTAATAATTTTGGAGACATATTATTAGCCTTAGGTTTAATCTGAATAGATATAAGTAAAATTAAAGCTGCTGCAATAATTGATTCAAGCAATCTTCCATACATGAATCCAATCACTAACACTCCACATATTGCAAACATAGTAATTATGGTTTTTTTCTCCTCTTGACCTTTTGCGGAACCTTTTGTTGCTCTTACAATTTTTTTACCTTCACCTGCAGGTACAGTTCTTATCAATGGATGGTTGGCATCTTCCATATTTGGATATACTAATATATCTTGCAAAACTTCATGAGGTAAGATTTGAGCCATTCCTTTAGCAAGCATGGATTTTCCAACACCTGGATCACCAATAAGAAGAACATTCCTTCTTTGTTTTGCTGCTTTCTTTATTGTTTCAATGGATTCTTCATGTCCAATGACCTGATCAATTAATAAAGGTGGAACTTCAATATCTTGTGAGCTTTTAATATTATTATAATCTAACATAGGCTGAGTTTCTTCACTTTTAATCTCTATTTCAGGCTTATTAACTATATCTTCAGAAGAATCATCAGTTACTTCTTGTTCTTCAAATTTCATAAAACAAACCTCATTTCTCTAAATTAAATTCATCATTACAAAATTAAGTTTAATATACTATTTAAATATTATTTAAACTTACAATATATAAAAGCTTTTCTATTTTAGTAAATAAAAGTTACTAAAATAATTTTGAAGTTGTCGTGTAAACTTGCCACATAAATTTCAACCGACATTTATATAATTACATATCATAATTTTAAAAAGAAATAAAAAAAATTTGTTTTAAAAAATAATAAATAATATAATCTTAATTTAATTAAATATCAATTAAAATTATAAATAGAAATAATTATATATTATTAGCCAATATAATAATTATTACAAAATTAATTGTCAATAATTAAATTTTGTTAATCGAGTTTGCAAGTATGGTATTATCAATTAGCCAGTTTTAATATTAAAATAGCAATAATATTTAAACCCCCGAGAGATATGATATCAAATCCATACTTCAAATTTGATTAAATTAAACTCATTTTTAAATTATTTATAATAGTAATTGAATATATTTTATCATGACAAAATGTATCATGGTTCAAGGAACATCATCCAATGCTGGAAAAAGTATGCTTGTAGCTGCATTATGCAGAATCTATAAAAACAGAGGATATAACGTGGCCCCCTTCAAGTCACAGAATATGTCTTTAAATTCATATACTACAAAAGAAAACGGCGAAATTGGAATCGCCCAAATGTTACAGGCCGAAGCAGCCATGATTGAACCAAGCGTACACATGAATCCGATTTTACTGAAACCAAAAGGAGATTTTACTTCAAATGTAATCATCCAGGGAAAATCAATTGGAGACATGAACTTCTATGATTACCAGCATAAATACCATGAAACTGCGTTCAATGCAATAAAAGAAAGTTTTAAGATTTTATCTGATAAATATGACGTTATAATTATTGAAGGTGCAGGTTCACCTGCTGAAATCAATATGCGTGACCAGGATATTGCAAACATGGAAATAGCACACCTTGCAGATGCCAATGTCATTCTAATTGCAGACATTGAAATGGGAGGAGTATTTGCAGCAATTGCCGGAACATATGTATTGCTTGATGATTATGACAGATCTCGCCTTAAAGCAACCGTCATCAACAAATTCAGAGGCAATTTGGATATATTGAAACCTGGTCTAGATAGAATTGAAGAAATAACTGGAGAGCCTGTTTTAGGGGTCTTACCTTATGATGAAACATTAAGGTTACCTGAAGAAGACTCCGCATCCCTAACCACTCATGAATTTGCAGAAGACAAAGACATTACAATCGGAGTTATACGTCTTCCCAAAATAGCAAATTTCACCGATATCGACCCGTTTGAATATGAAGATGATGTTGCGCTTAAAATGATTGGTGTTAACGATGACATCGGTGATGTCGATGCCATTTTGATTCCAGGAACCCGTAACTCAACAGAAGACATGTTTGCCCTTCGTGAAAGTGGCCTTGCAGACAAGATTATTGAAAAGTCCGGCGAAATCCCAATCGTTGGAATCTGTGGCGGGCTGCAGATTCTTGGAAATGTAATCCATGATGAAGATAAGCGTGAGTCCAAACATGGAACCATTGAAGGTTTAGGACTATTGGATATTGAATCAAGCTTTTCAAGAGCTGGAAAAATTGTTACACAATCCGAAGCAATAATTCCTGATAATATAGAAGGCCTTGCAGGTGAAATCTTTGAGGATATTGTTGGAGAAAGCGTAACCGGATATGAAATCCATGAAGGAACAACAGATCTTTTGGGCTCAACAGCCCTTTTGAATGTTACAAAAGGCCAAGGAAACAATGATAAAGGATTGTTTGATGGTGCATCTAATGGAAATGCATTCGGAACATATTTCCATGGAATATTCCACAATTATAACTTCAGAAGAGAATTTTTAAATCATATCCGAGCAAAAAAAGGTCTTGAATCCAAATATGGTGAAGACCCTTATGAAACTCAAAAGGATTATTCCTTAAACAGATTAGCTGAAATCGTTGAAGAAAACCTTGACATGGACATTATCGACAAATTACTTTTTGATTAATATGGCAAGACCTCAACTTACTAATGACTTAAGAAGTGAAGATTTTAAAGAATACTATTTTTTAAAAGAAGAACTTAAAGACTTTTGTCGGGAAAATGGCCTTAAAACAAGTGGAAACAAAAGTGAATTAGAAGAGCGAATAATCTATTTTTTAGATACCGGAAAATCACTAGAACATAAAAAGATTAAAAATTTTTCTAAAAGCAGTTCCAATGAGGCAATTACACTAGAAACTAAAATCGGTGAAAACTTCAAATGTAGTGAAGATAAGAGAAAATTCTTTGAAAAAGAAATTGGAAAAGGTTTCAAGTTTAAGGTGAAGTTTCAAAAATGGCTAAAGTCCAATCCAGATAAAACCTACGAAGATGCAATTAACGCATACATTGAAATTCAAAACTCAAAAGAAAAAACAAAAATTGACAAACAATTCCAATACAATCAATATATCAGAGA
>CAJGDA010000010.1 GCA_904501935.1 uncultured Methanobrevibacter sp.
CATAAAACGGTTTGTTCACCGAATAAATCAGTTTCAGTTTCTTCTTGGAAAGTGGTTTCTAAAACACCAGCTTTAGTTAATCCACAAGCTTTTGCCATGCCTAATGCAAGTTGCAATGCGTCACCGGTTGCATCTTGTTGGACCGCAACTAAACCAGGAATACCGAATCCTTCTTCATAGGTTCTTCTTACCATGGATCCTGGTCCTTTTGGTGCGAACATTACAATGTTTACATCTTCATCAGGTTTGATTAATCCAAAGTGTATGTTGTAACCGTGAGAGAATGAAATAGTGTTTCCAGCTTCAACATATTGTGCGATTTGTTCGTTGTAAACTTTTTCTTGGATTTCATCTGGAAGCAAAATGTGAATAATGTCAGCTTCTTTTGAAGCATCTTCAATACTTTTTACAGTCATACCGTCTTCTTTTGCTAAGTTCCAAGAACTACCATTTTCTCTTAAACCTACAATAACATTAGCTCCACTATCAGCCATATTTCTAGATTGTGCTCTACCTTGGGAACCATAACCGATTACAGCAATGGTTTTTCCTTCAAGAGCATCTGTATTTACATCTGCATCGTAATACATTTTCATTTAAAATCATCTCTTTGATTTTTTAATTAATTAATAAAATTAAATTAGATATTTAAAATATCAATATATTATTATTACTTCCATATTAATAAAAGTAACTTTTTAAAAAAAATAAGATAATAGATGATTAGTAACCATCTACTAAAACTTTCAATTCACCAGTTACAATGTCAATTATAAGACCGTGTACCGGCACGTCTGGGATTAATGGGTGATTTTTGATTTTTTCAACAACGTTTTTAACGTTCTCTTCTTCATCTTCAAATCCACCAATCCATTCAGCCAAATCATATTTAGCAATGTCTTCTTCTGCAATACCTCGAGCTATCATTTTTTCTTTTAAAGCTTCAGCATCTGCACCGGCCATACCACATTCAGTGTGACCTACAACCAAAACTTCTTCACATCCCAAATTGTAAAGAGCTGCACCAATTGATCTGATTGCATCCTCTCCGACAATAGAGTTTCCTGCATTTCTGACAATTTTTGCATCCCCTCTTTCAAGACCTAAAGCAGGTTCAAAGAAGTCGATTAATCTACAATCCATACAGGTTAGGATAGCTAACTTTTTTTGTGCATGGTGAGACATCTCTTCGCCTTCAAAGTTTTCTACAAATTTCTTGTTGTCTTCCAAAACATTTTCTAATATAGTCATTTTATACACCCCTCGCCATTGCTGTAAGACCAGTGCGGGCTATTCTTTTAATTCCATAATTTTCTACTAAAGATATAAATGCATTAATTTTTTTCTTATCTCCTGTAAGCTCGATTACTAATGTCTCTTCTGTAACATCTAGAACCTTTGCTCTGAAAATATTAGTATATTGCATTATTTCAGCTCTTGCCTTTTCATTAGGGACATTGACCTTAACAAGGCACAATTCCCTTTTGACAGCAGTTTTAGTAATATCTTTAATCTTGATAACATCAACTAATTTATTTAGTTGCTTTATAACTTGCTCTAAACCTTTCTTATCTGCATGTACTGAGATAACCATACGAGATAGGCCCTCAACTTCTGAGTTTCCAACAGTAATACTGTCAATATTGAATCCTCTCCTATTAAACAATCCGGCTACCTTTTGTAAAACACCCGGTTTGTCTTCAACTAATGTGGAAATAACATGGTATTCTTTATCCATTTAAATCACATCCTTTTCAAGCTTATACTCACCAATCATCTCATTAATTCCGGCTCCAGGAGGAAGCATAGGTAGAGCTTCTTCAGAGTCAATTACAACATTCAATAAAATTGGATCATTATCCTTAATTGCTTTGCTTAAAGCTTCTTTAGTTTCACCAGGTTTTGTAATCCTAACTGCATTTACACCAAAGCTTTCAGCTAATTTAACAAAGTCCGGACTGTTTCCAAGTAAAGTCTGAGAATGCCTGTTATTATATAGCAAGCTTTGCCATTGATATACCATTCCCAAAGTTCTATTTTCCAGGACTATTGCAATAACCGGTATATCATACTCGCGAACTGTAGCTAACTCTTGGCATACCATTAAAAATCCGCCGTCACCGTTTACGGATACAACAGGGTCATCCGGGCAAGCCACTTTTGCACCAATAGCTGAAGGGAATCCGAATCCCATGGTTCCAAGCCCTCCAGATGAAATGAACTTGCGTGGCTTTTGAGTATCATAGAAATGTGCCGCCCACATCTGGTTTTGACCAACATCAGTTGTTAATATGGATTCAGGAGTTAAAACTTCTGAAATCTCTTTAATGACAGTTTGCGGTTTAAGTGGCACGTCGTCATAAGTTACTCTTGGAATCAAATCCTGTTTTCTTTGCTTGATCATTTCAACCCATTCATTAACATCATTTGAAGTTTTATGACCTTCCAAAGTTTTATTTAATGATTCCAAAACATTTTTTGCATCCCCTACGATTGGCAAGTCAACAGGTACATTTTTACCAATTTCAGCGGGGTCAATATCAATATGAATAACTTTTGTATCAGGCACAAAACTGTCTAATCTCCCAGTAGTTCTGTCTGAAAATCTTACACCAATAGCTATTAATAAGTCAGCTTCATTAACTGAATCGTTTGAAACTTTTCTTCCATGCATACCAAGCATGCCTAATGCCAATTCATCGGTTTCATCAATCGCTCCCTTACCTAAAAGTGAAGTCATTACAGGAGCCTTGATAGTATGCGCAAGTTTATTTAGCTCACAACATGCATTAGAGATAATAACACCTGCACCAGCTAATATAATAGGCCTTTTAGCTTCTTTTATTAAATTACAAGCTTTTTTGATTTGCCTGATGTTACCTTTAGTAGTTGGATTATATCCAGGTGTTTCGATTAAAGAATCGTCAAATTTAGTAAGTTCCCCTTCCTGAACTTCCTTTGGAACATCTATTACAATTGGACCTGGCCTTCCACTTGAAGCAATTTCAAAACTTGATTTAATCATTGAAGGTATTAAATCAGGGTCTTTTGGCTGATAGCTATGTTTAACAATAGGCATAGTTATCCCAATAATATCCGCTTCTTGGAATGCATCATTACCAATTAAATGAGTTGGAACTTGTCCAGTAATAGCTATAATTGGAGAAGAATCCATGTATGCAGTAGCAATACCGGTTACAAGATTAGTTGCACCTGGACCTGAAGTTGCCAAACACACACCCACACGACCAGATGCCCTTGCATATCCGTCAGCTGCATGAGCTGCGCACTGTTCGTGTCTAACCAATATATGATCCATGTCTGAATCATATAACATGTCGTAGAATGGTATGGTTTGTCCGCCAGGATAACCAAATATTGTCTTTACCCCCATATTCTTGAGGGATTCAATTATCGCTTCTCCGCCTCTCATTTTCAAAACCTTTATATTTATTATACATTTACTTATGTATGCAAAAATATATATAATTATTGAAATAATATTAGTGTACTTAACTTGTGTTGATAACATGGAACTATCAAAATATATATGCCACAGAAAACCGGAGAGAAGCTTCTTCATTAAAGACCATCAATTTCCAGTTTGTGCAAGATGTACTGGATTTTATACTGGTTTAGCAACATATTTGATTCTGAATAACTTCTATACACATAGCTATGACCTTAATATGCTATTAATCTCCATGGTTCTGATGATACCTGTGGCCATTGACGGTTTGACACAATATTTCGGCCCAAGAGAAAGCACAAACAACTTGAGATTTGTTACAGGATTTATCGGCGGAATTGGTTTAATAATATTTTTAAAAATAATCATAAGGTGGATTTTAAATGTATTGTAGATATTGCGGTGAAAAAAATCCAGAAGAAGCCGTGTTTTGTAAAAACTGCGGTAAAAGACTAAAAGAAGAAGTTAAAAAGCCAGAAGTGATTGAAAAACCTAAAACTGATCAGAATAATTATCAGCAAAGCAGCACTACAACAAGTAGTACTACTAACAATAATTCAGATTGGATTAGTTGCTGCTTGTGTTTAATTGCAATTTTCATCATATTTGCAATAATAGGATCATTTTAAAAAAATTATTTAGTGTTTTAAAACTCTAATCTTTCATGTAATAATACAAAACAGCTTTTTGGGCATGCATTCTGTTTTCCGCTTCATCATAAATAACAGATTGAGGTCCATCAATAACATCTGCAGTTACTTCTTGGCCCCTAATTGCAGGCAAACAGTGCATAAATATTGCTCCATCATTAGCTAAAGCCATTAAATCAGCATTAACCTGAAATGGTGCAAAATCTATTTTTCTTTGAGCTGATTCAGCCTCGTCACCCATACTTACCCAAACATCAGTGTATACGACATCGACATTTTCAAGAGCAACGCCAATATCATCAGTTACAGTAATTTCTGTCTTGTTTTCCTGTGCATATTCTTTTGCGGTCTTTAATATTTCTTCCGCAGGTTCATAACCCTTAGGGCAAGCTACAGAGATATCCATTCCTAAAAGTGGAGCGATTAATAAAAGGGAATTGCAAACATTGTTTCCATCACCGACAAAGCAGATTTTTTTGCCTTCCCAGTCACCTAAATGTTCTTTGATAGTCAACATGTCGGCTAATGATTGACAAGGATGTTCAAAATCAGTTAATCCACTAATGACAGGGACATCAGAATATTTGGATAGTTCTTCAACATCTGAATGTTTCTTAGCACGAATCATTATTCCATCAACGAAACGGCTCAAAACCTTTGCAGTATCTGAAATTGGTTCCCCTCTACCCATCTGCAAATCATTAGAAGATAAAAAAATCGCCCTTCCACCTAACTGATGCATTCCAACATCAAAAGAAAGTCTGGTTCTTGTTGATGACTTTTCAAAAATCATCGCTAATGTCTTGCCTTCGAGAGGTTTTTCCTCCATTTCACCTGCTTTAATTTTACTTGCCAACTCCAGAATGAATTTAACATCATCCTTAATATCACTAATAGATAATAGACTACCCATAAAATCCCCTTTATAATAATAGAAAAATAAATATTTTTTATTTATATATATTAAATTTTTCTATAATTTCATTTTAAATTTAATATCACGAATTGTGGAGACTACTGGAACAAGCAAGAATTGATATATGAAATTGCTTGATAGATGGAAGTCTAAGAGATTTACAATGATTGTTAAAACCCATATGATAATATAATGTCTTTCATCATGGCAAGGCATTGCCTCAAGAAAACATCTGGGATAGCATAATAATACATTAACAAAAGAATGCAATTATTAAAATATATTTAATCCGAATAATGCTTCGAATAAAAAAAAAAGAAATTTAGTTTAAAATTTCTTTCATATGTTCAATACGTTTGTTTACAAGTTCGGTTGTGCCCACATCTCTTCTGTGGTAAACATTACCTTTTACGAACTCGCATGCCTTTTCAGCTATCTTTTCAGCTTCTTCGATGGATTCCCCACTAGCTACAATGCCTAATGCCCTTGAACCGGACAAGTGAATTCCATCATCCTCTTGACTTACGGCTGCATAAAATACCTTAGCACCTAGCTCTTCAATAGCTTCCTCATCAACTTCAATCAATTCACCGGCATGTTCAGTTTCAGGATATCCGTCAGGCACTATGTATTTGCATACGCTGGCCTTGTCTTCAAATTCCGCCTTATCCAAGTTGCCGTCAACAATAGCTTGACAGATATCAACCAATGGAGTTTTAAGCAAAGGCAAGACATTCATTGCTTCCGGATCTCCGAATCTTGCATTGTATTCTATGAGTCTTGGTCCATCAGCAGTCAACATGAATTGGCCATATAGAATACCTTTGTAAGGTTCAGCCTCTTTTGCAATAGCCTTTAAAGTAGCTTGCATGATTTCAACTGCCTTATCATAATCTTCCTGGGTTAAGAATGGCAATAGGCCTCCAACATCAGAGTATGATCCCATACCCCCTGTGATTGCGCCAACATCTCCCTCAAATGCATGAGGATGGTCTTGTGCTGCAGGCATTGGAGCTAAGTGTTCGCCGTCACAAAATGCTTGGATAGTAAATTCTTCGCCTATCAATCTTTCTTCAATGATTACTTGAGCAAATCCACCCATTTCATTATCAATTACTTCGCATGAGTACTCTTTTGCCTCTTCATTGTCTTTTAAGTGGTCACCTACAATTTTAACTCCCTTACCTCCTGTTAAACCGACAGGCTTTACAACAACATCACGGTCAAATTCGTCTAGGAATTTTGAAACATCATCGGAGTTGTCAAATACCTTGTAAACGAGTGACCCTTCGATTTCATAATCTTCAAAGAGTTTTCTCATAAATGACTTATCAGTTTCAATTCTTGCTGCACTTTGAGTTGGTCCGACACAGCTGATTCCATTTTTTTGAAGCTCATCCACAATTCCTTTTCCAAGAGGAGCTTCAGGACCAATAAAAGCAATGTCAATTTCATTTTCTACAGCATATTCTGCTACTTTTTCAACTTCCCCTTCATTTCCTTGCTTGAATTCAGCAATTTTAGACATTCCAGGATTTATTTTACTCATGTAACAGTATAATTCAACATCATCCTTAAGTGCATCAGCAATAGCATGTTCACGAGCACCAGTTCCAACAACTAAAACTTTCATGATAACTTCTCCTTAGTTATTATATACTTTTAAATAATATTTAAAATGTTTTAATAAAATTAAATATTTAATTTTTAAAATTTTTTCATTATTTCAAAATCTTTAAATACTAACACTTGCATATACAAGAGTATAGTTGCATATGCAAGAGAGGTACATTATGGAAAAAAATGAAAACGTGGAAATGATAACCGGCGACCCTAAAAAAGCTATAAACAAATTATCACTGCCCATTATAGCCAGCATGTTTCTAATATTCATAAACAACATCATCGACAGTATTTGGGTATCAGGACTCGGTGCAGAACCATTAGCCGCATTGGGATACATTACACCCTTATTCATGATACTGGTCGGATTCGGAAACGGGCTGGGAGCTGGCGGTAACTCCTTAATATCAAGATATATCGGAGCTGAAGACAAATCTTCAGCAAACAATGCGGCAATACATAACCTAATCCTAAGCATAATTTTCTCAATTGTCGTTTCAATAATATTTTTGACATTCATGAAGCCCTTGCTTGTGATGATGGGGGCAAGCAGCGTTCTGGACTATGCAATGGACTATGGATTCATAATATTCATTTGGACATTTGCAATATTGATGCCTCCGATTGTTGGAGGTGCATTCAGAGCGGAAGGGGACATCAAAAGAGCAACAGTGCCAATAGCTTTGGCCGCCATAATCAACATGATTCTGGATCCTATTTTTATCTACGTATTGAATATGGGAATAAAAGGAGCGGCATGGGCAACAGCTTTAGGGCCTTTCATAAGCCTCATGCTTATGTTCTACTGGATATTTATCAAAAAGGACACATACCTTTCATACAATCGCAAAGATTTCCATAATGACCTTAAAATGTATAAAGACATTTTGGTTGTCGGTATCCCGGCAAGCCTGGAGCAGTTAGTATTATCCGTTTTGACAATATTTATAAATTACATGCTTACAATCGTATCCGGACCGGTGGCAGTAGCTGTCTATACCGCAGGCTGGAGAATAATAAATATCGGAATGCTTCCAGCTATTGGAGTTGGAACTGCAGCAATATCCGTTGCAGGAGTGGCTTATGGAGCAAAAAAATATGAGAACCTGAGAGTCACAGCGAGATATGCGGTTAAAGTAGCGTTAATAGCTTCAATAATCGTATGCATACTCTTGAATGTATTCGCAAATCAAATCGTGTTCATATTTTCCTATTCAGAAAACAGCGCACAATTGGCTCCAATGATTGCCAGCTTCCTTCAGTTGATGTGCCTATTCATATTGTACGTCCCATTTGGAGCTAGTGCCGGTAACGTTTTCCAGGGCGTCGGTAAAGGAACAATATCATTTATTCTAACTACATTCAGGGAATTCATATTGGTGCTGATATTCGCATACCTCCTGGGATTCACATTCAACATGGGCGAGTTTGGAATATACTGCGGAATGCTTTTGGGAGGTGGAATCGGCTCCCTCATATGTTATGCATGCATTGAACTGTACATCAATAAACTAATCAGAGGTAGGGATAATGTTTGATGAGGATGTGCCTACAGTTCCACTTATTTCCATACTTTACAGGGAACATGCAAAATACCTGAACGAGAAAGTCAAAGATGAAAATCTGAGCTTTGGCCTTTACCCTCTATTAATCAATATATACCACAATGAAGGAATCATTCAAGAACAGCTTGCACAAAATTTTCACTTGAATGAAAGCACAATAACAAGAAACCTAAAGAAACTTGAAGGAAAAGGATTTATTGAAAGGATACCATATAAAAGAACAAAGATTATCAAATTGACTGATAAAGGCAAGAAGACTGTATTGAAAGTTATGGATTATGACGAAAAGTGGGACGAAAAGATTATTGAAATAATTGGTGAAAAGGATTATAAGAAATTTATAAGCACACTAAAAAAAATTTCAGAGGAATTAATATGAACCAGACAATAAACGACATTAAGACAAGAAGAAGTATACGCAAATTCAAAGACGAACAGATTTCTGATGAAGATTTGAAAACAATTTTAGAGGCAGGAACTTATGCTCCAACCGGAAGAGGACTGCAATCTCCAAAAATTGTTGTAATTCAAAACCCGGAAACCATTAAGGAGCTATCTGCATGGAACAGAAGCTTTTTCCCAGTTCCAGTTCCAGATGACCTTGATCCTTTTTACGGATGCAAAACACTCCTAATCGTTTTGGCGGATAGCGAAATTCCAACATATGTAGAAGACGGATGCAGCGTGCTTTCAGTTTTGGTTAATGCAGCTCATGCTGTTGGCGTTGGCTCATGCTGGATTCACAGAGCCCGTGACGAATTTTCATCAGAAAAAGGAAAAGAGCTTCTAAAAGAATGGGGAATTCCTGAAACCTACGAAGGAATTGGCCATGTTGTTTTAGGCTATCCCGACATGGAAGCACCAGAACCGCTTCCAAGAAAAGAAGACTATATACACTACGTTGATTAATTTTAAAATTAAAAAAAGAAAATTAAAGATGAGTTAAATTACTCATCTACATTTTTTCAGGTGCTGAGACACCTAAAATATCTAAAGCATTTTTTATTGTTATTTTAGCCCTATCAACTAAAATAAGTCTAGTGTCTTCAAAATCAGATCCGATAACTTGTTCTGATTTGTAGAACTTGTTAAATGAACTGGCTAAATCCTGTGAGTATTGGGTAATATTGTGAACCCTTTGTTTGTTAGCACAATCCTCAACAACTTGTGGGAATTTAGCAATTTGCCTTATTAAATCCTGTTCCGCTTCATCTGGAACCCAATCATCGGAAATTTCTAAAGAGCTAATGTCTTTGCCTGATTTTTTAAGCAATTTGCATGCTCTTGCATGAGCATATTGAATGGAAGCACAACCTCTCTCAAAGCTTAATGCCTCATCCCATTTAAATGTCAAGTGCTTTTCAGGAGATAGCTTAGCAATGAAGAACCTGATAGCTCCAACACCAATCTCTTCTGCCATCGGCGCAATTTCATCTTCAGTCAGTTCAGGGTTTCTTGATTTGATTTCATCATGTGCCCTTGAAACAGCTTCATCAATCAATTCATCAACAGATACGAATTTTCCTCTTCTGGTTGACATTGAACCTTCCGGAAGTGTAATGAATTCATAGAATATTACTTCAGGAGCTTTTTGCATAAATATTTCTTCAAAAATAACTTTAATCTGTTTGGCGGCCAATTTATGATCTGAACCTAAAATATCAAGAACAGTATCGCCTAAAGTAGCCTTATATTTATGATATGCCAAATCACGAGTAGAATAGAGGGATGTTCCATTAGAACGTCTTAAAACAAATTCTTTATCAATGTTAAAATCTGTCAAATCGATGAATAAAACTTCGTCTTCACGTGTGAATCCTTCCCTTTTAATATAATTTACAAGCTCATCGACATCGCCGTTTCTCACAAACTGACCTTCCCATACGAAGTCATCATGGGTGATGTTCATTCTTGAAAGGGATTCCTTCATTCCGGAAATACATTTTGAAACAACATCTTCAAAGACCTTGTTCAATTCTTCATCGGAGCCTTCCTCATATTTTTGAATCAATTCATCAACTTTAGCATTCAATGCTTCGTCCTCTTCAACGGCCTTGTTTGCATCATAATATAGCTTGCCTATCTTGTGGTCAATCTTGTCGCCTTCATAGTCTTCAATCTTAAGGCCGCATTCAGTGATTCCGCAGACTATAATAGCTATCTGTCTTCCCATATCGTTAACATAATATTGGGTTATGACATCTCTTCCAGCCAATTTCAAAAGTCTTGCAAGTGAATCTCCGAAAATGGAGTTTCTAATGTGGCCAATGTGCAATGGTCCATTAGGATTTGCTGAAGTGTGTTCCAAAACGATTTTTTCATCGTATTCTGGAAGCTGACCGTAATTTTCATCTACTTTTTCCAATAGCAATTTAGAAAACTTTTCATAATCAATGAAGAAATTCACATATGGACCGAAGTTTTGAACTTTTGAAAAAATTTCAGGAACTTCAATCTTTTCAACCAAATCCTTTGCAACTTCAGGTGGTGAAGTCTTAAGCTTTTTAGTAAGTGCAAATGCAATTGTACTGGCTAAGTCCCCTAATTCCGGATTAGGTGGAAATTCCAGCTTAAAATTCCTGTCAATCTCTTCATCATATTGATCCAATGCCTTATTAATGGCATCTATAGCTTGTTTTTCAATTTCAAAATACATTAACTCACCTTAAATAATCATAATCCTCTTAACCAAAGGGAAAGATAACCAATTTTTGGAATAACTACCAAATTATCACCCCATGTCACTACCTTTTCCTTAATTTGACTTGAAGTAACATAATACGGGTCGGGAGCATTATTATTGTCCCCTTTAATCTTATACATTGTAGTTCCATTAATATCATCAATGTCAATAATTCTATGGATTACCGGTTGGTCAAACCATTTTGCATCATAAACGACTACATCACCCACTTGAACATCGTTAGGATCAAACTCATGGATTCCAAGGAAATCTGCCTTTTGAACCATGACAATATCGCCCCTGTAGAATGCAGGTTCCATACTTCCTGAAACAACTACATTCAAGTGCTGAGCTGCAATCAATACAATGACTAAAATAACAACATATGATGCAACTTCTTTCCAATCTACCATATTACTACCTTCTTCTTTTCTTGAATGCCGCTTCAAGACCTAATTCAATAGCGTCAACTGTCTTTTGTATATCTTCCATGCTGTGGGCATTTGAAATAAAATTACACTCAAATTGGGACGGCGGGATAAATACGCCCTCTTTCAATAAAGTCTTAAAGTATCTTAAGAATTTCTTTTTATCGGATTCCTGTGCATCAGCATAATTATAGACTGGTGCAGGATTGAAATAAATTTGAAACATTGAAGCCAAACCCACAGGTTGAATGTTATATTCCTCATCCTCAATTATGGACTTGACGCTGTTTCTTAAGAAATCGCCTTTTCTTGCCAATTCCTTATAGAATGCATCATCCAATTGGGTCAGGGTAGAGATACCCGCCTGAACTGATATTGGATTTCCTGAAAAGGTACCTGCCTGATAAACCGGACCGTTTGGAGCAATCAATTCCATTATCTCTTTTTTACCGCAGAATGCTCCCATCGGAAGTCCTCCACCTACAATCTTACCAAGTGTTGTCAAATCAGGAGTGACTCCATAATATTCCTGAGCTCCACCTTTGGAAGCTCTAAAACCTGTGATGACCTCGTCAAAAATTAGAATGATATCGTTTTCTTCAGTTATTTTCCTAATGAATTCCAAAAATCCTGGTTTTGGCTCAATACAACCAACATTACCCATGACTACTTCCATGATTATGCAGGCAATGTTTTCTCCTTCCTTTTCAATTAACTCTGTCAATGCTTCTTCATCATTAAATGGAACGGACAAAGTATTTTTTGTAGTGTCAGCTGGAATACCTGGAGAGTCAGGCAAAGTTGCAGCGCCAGATCCGCCTTTGACCAATACATAATCATGAGCTCCATGATAGGCTCCTTCAAATTTAACTATTTTGTCTCTTCCTGTAAAACCTCTTGCAAGTCTGATTGCACTCATTGTCGCTTCGGTTCCACTATTGCAAAACCTTACCATTTCTGCAGATGGAATCCTTGAAACCACTTCTTTTGCAAGGATTATCTCATTTTCTGTTGGGGCTCCATATGCACTTCCAATAGTTAGCTGATTGGAAACTTCCCTCACAACCTTAGGGTCTGCATGACCCAATATCAAAGGACCATAAGCTAAACAATGGTCAATGTAAGTTTTGCCATCCACATCAGTGATTTTAGAACCGCCAGCGCTTTTAACAAAAAATGGATAAGGCTTGAAAGCACGCACTGGGGAATTAACACCGCCAGGTAAATAATTTTTAGATTCATTGAATAATTCTTCAGAATACATGTTATCACACTATAAATGTTGGATTAACGAATTAACGCAAGCTACGGCAATTGGTGTTCCGCCTTTTGGACCTTCAACAATAATATTTGGGATATTTGAATTATGCAGAGCTTCCTTTGAATCAGCTGCCCCTACAAACCCAACAGGAACGCCGACAATAGCTTTAAGATTCATTTCGCCTTTTTCATATAAATCCATAGCTTCAAAAACAGCTGTTGGAGCATTACCAGAAACTACAATGCCTTCAAAGTCATTGCTGGCAGCATAGCGCATAGCGGCTGCCGCCCTTGTAATTTGATTTTCTTTTGCAATCCTTATTACCTCTTCATTTCTGATATAACACTCAACATCCCCCTCATATCTGGTGATACCATATTTAACCATATTAATATCGGTTAAAATAGTCTCCTTATTTCTTAGGGATTCCATAGCTACATCCACAAAATCAGGACTGATTTTCACCAATTTTGCATACTCCGGATCTGCTGTTGAGTGAACTATCCTCTCAACGATGTCTCTTTCAGCAGGATTTAAGTCTTTGACATCATCTCCAATAAGGCCACGGATAATTTCTCTACTTTTGTTTGCAATATCCAAACCTTGCTTAGTTGATGCACCCATGAACATTTTGTCTGTCATATTATAACTATTGGTAAATATATAAGTTAAATATTTTGTTATATTTTTAAAAAAAATGCAAAATCTATTTTTCACTGGCGGAAATGCCAGCCAAGTAACCGGTTGAAAATGCAATTTTCAAATTGTATCCGCCGGTAGGTCCATGCAAATCAAGAATTTCACCTGCAAAATAAAGGTTAGGCGTTAATGTTGACTCCATAGTTTTCGGATTAACGTAATCCAAGTCAACGCCTCCTATGGTAACCTTTGCCAAATCCCTATTGAAACCGGTGATTTCAAAAGTAAAGCTTTTCAAATTCTCAATCAATCTGTTTTTGCTTTTCTTGTCGATTCTTGACAGTTGGATTTCACCATCAATGCCTATTTCATCCAAAAAGAAATCGATGAACCTATTGGTTAAGAATAATTTCAAATAATTTTTAATCATGGTTTTGCCTTTTGACTGAAAATCTATTGTAAACTTATTCTGCAAACCTTCACGTGTGAAATCAGGGCAAAGATTAATAGCTATTTCAAAATCGGCACTTGGTTCCTCTTCCAAAAGGCTATAACTTATACTTTCAGATATGATATTGCTTAGATTAATGATTCCAGGACCGGTTAAGCCAACATGTGAAAACAAAACATTTCCTTTGACTTTTGATTTCTTATAGCTTACAATGACATCATATAATGTGATTCCCGCAATGTCTGACAAGTCCTTTTCACTAATCAACGGCACCAACCCATATTTTATATCGGTTAAGGGATGTGAAGTAAGGGAATAATTTTTAATGTCACACCCGGTTTGCGGATAAGTCGCACCGCCAGTTGCAACTATAACTTTATCTACCATAATCTCATCATTGATGATGAAATTGTCTACAATAGATTTAACTTCAAAGTCATATCTTACATCAACATTTTCCAGATAATCAACAAGAATTTTTAAAACATCACCTGATTTTTCGGTTTGCGGAAAAATCCTGTTGTCCTCCTCTTCGATGAAATACAATCCTTTGTTTTCAAAAAATGAAAGCAGCTTTTCATTTGTCAATGTGTAAAAAGAGTGTTTTAAAAAGTTTTTTTGAGGATAAATATTCAATAGCTTCTTTATCGGTTTTTGGTTGGTGATATTGCATCTTCCACCGCCTGTCATCAGTAGTTTACGTCCCGGGGCGGAATTCTTTTCAAGCAATATTACACTTGAGGAATTTTGGCTGGCTGCAATTGCCGCCATGATTCCTGCAGGCCCCGCTCCAATAACAGCTATTTCATATTTTTCCATATTATCTTAAAAAAAAAAAAGAAAATTTAAGGGGTTAGTCTGTGTCTGTCCCTTGGGAAGAGTACACATTCACGGATGTTTTCAGCGCCTGTAAGCACCATAGTCAACCTGTCAGCACCAAGACCCCAACCTGCGTGAGGAGGCATACCGTATTCAAACGCTTTAAGATAGCTTCCAAATCCAGCAGGGTTTAATCCTCTTTCTTCAATTTGTTTTACGAGCAAATCGTATTGGTGCACACGAGTAGCACCGGAAGATAGCTCCAAGTTGTTGTACATTAAATCGAATGCATGAGAGTACTTTTCGTCTCCTTCTTTAGGCATTACATAGAACGGTTTGATTTCAGTTGGCCATTCGGTTAAGAAGTAAAATCCACCCATTGTGTCTCCTAAAGCTTTTTCAGCTTCACGGGATAAGTCTTCACCCCATTCCATTTCAACTTCACGGGAGTTTACAATATCAACCGCTTCATCATAGGTTACAACAGGGAAATCTCCTGAAGGAACTTCCAATTCGTGACCTAAAACATCCAATTCTTTTGTGCAGTTTTCGTTGACATCCTTCAATACTTGAATGAGCATGTCGTTTAATATTTTCATTACATCAACATCTTCCATGAAAGACGCTTCTGCATCAATGGATACAGCTTCGTTCAAGTGTCTTAATGTGTCGTGCTCTTCAGCTCTGAAAATCTGGCCGATTTCAAATACCTTATCCATTCCGGCACCCATCATCATTTGCTTGTACAATTGAGGGGATTGTCCTAGGAATGCTTCTTTTTCAAAGTAAGTAATCGGGAATAATTCTGTTCCTCCTTCAGTAGCGGATGCTACAAGTTTAGGAGTGTTGATTTCGTAAAATCCATTATCATAGAAGAAGTCTCTGATAGTATGGAACATTTGACCTTTAATTTTGAAAATTGCTGAAACGTTTTCTTTTCTGATATCCAAAAATCTTGAATCTAATCTTGTGTCGATTCCTGCCTGAACCTTTTCAGTCGGATCCATTGGCAAAGGCTGGTTAGCTAAGTTCAATACTCTGATTTCTTTAGGAATGATTTCAACACCATTTGGTGCTTTTGGAGCTTCTTGAACAGTACCTTTAATTGCAACAACGGATTCTTTTCTAAATGATCTTAAATCTTCTAATATTTCTGCTTCTACTTTTTTACTTGGAGCTGTAATTTGAACCCTACCTGTCACATCTCTGATGATTACAAAGATGATACCGCCCAAATCACGGATTTCATGTACCCAACCCATGATTGTAACGTCACTGCCTGCAATTTCAGGAGTGGCATCCTTTGCATAGTGAGTTCTTCTCCAATCGTTTAATAAACCTTGCAAACTATTCACCTCGAGGTTTGTAAAAATAAAAATAATGATAAATTTTCATTATAGTTTTAATTTAGTTTTAATGTTTAATAAAAGTAATTGTAAATTAATCCTAATCCCACTTTTTATAGATGTTTCCTCTTGAACCAATATCAATTATCACAATTTCTTTTCTAGATTCATTGATGAAATATATTATTCTATATCCACCAACCCTTGTTTTTCTACATTTGGGACACTTTTTACTTTTGAATGACTTTTCAGATTCCTTGTAGGGATTCTGAGATAATTTTAAATATTTGTCATGAATTCTGTTGATTAGTTTTTCATCATCATGATGATTATCTATGAATCTTATCGCTTTTTTGTCTTCAAAAATATCATAAGTTTTGTTTTTGCTTGAGGGCATTTAAATCAACTTTTCTAGTTCCTTTATAATCCCCATTTTCAAAACGCCTTATTCTTTCATTATAATAATCTGCTTCTTCATCAGTGAATTCATCAAAATACATGCTTTCATAAGCATCGATTAATCGGGTAATTATATCATTATATGTTTCAGATTTTAAGCCTAAATGAGATAATTTACGATGAATTTCTTCACTTACACGAATTGTTTTCATAGCCATTATAATACCTCAACATATATTTAAGTTACTTTAATATACATTAATATATTAAATATATTATTTATAATTATTGTAACGATGATTTTTTCCAATGAGTAATAAGTATATTTTATTATTATATTCCATATAAAGAGTGTAAAAAGTTAAAATATAAAATTAAAGTGATTTAAAAGTCTTATTGTAAAAATAAAGAATTGATTTTAAATAAAAAAATAATAGTTAAAGGTTAACTATTATTCCAAACGTTTTTTGAATGAATTTGCATGTGCAAAGAATCCTTCATATTCGGCTATTGGAACTGAAGTTTTTGACAGTTCTTTAAGGCCTTCTTTTGTGATTCTCTGAACAGTAGGCTTTTTGATGAATGCTTCAGTGGATAACCCTGAATACATCTTTGCCCCACCGCCGGTAGGCAAAACGTGGTTTGTTCCGGATCCGTAATCACCTGCAGCAACCGGTGAGTAAGCACCCAAGAATATTGAACCGGCATTGTTGATGTGTGACAATGTTTCATCATCATCTACAGTAGATATGATTAAATGTTCTGGAGCATATTCATTTGTAACATGAATTGCCTCTTCAAATGTGTCAGTGATAATGATTTTTCCACTTTTAGATAATGATTCTTCAATTATTTCACGTCTTGGAGCCACTTCAGTCAGTTCTTTGACAAACCCATCTGTTTTGATTGCCAATTCTTCACTGTCAGTCACCAAAAAGCAAGATGCATTAGGATCATGCTCTGCCTGTGCCAATATGTCAGTTGCCAAAAATTCAGGATTTGCAGTTTCATCAGCTAAAATCAGCACTTCTGATGGACCTGCCGGAAATTCGATATCCACTTGACCATATACCAGTTTTTTTGCAGCTGTAACAAATATATTGCCCGGACCAACAATTTTCTCTACACGAGGTATTGATTCAGTTCCATATGCAAGGCCTGCAATTGCCTGTGCTCCTCCGACCTTATATATCTCATCGGCACCCGCAATGTCGGCGGCAACCAAAATCGCATCAAGAATCTTGCCGTCCTTTTGGGGTGGTGTAACGCAAACGACCTTTTTGACGCCTGCAATCTTGGCCGGTATCACTGTCATAAGAATTGATGAAGGATAAGCTGCACGCCCTCCAGGGATATAACATCCAGCAGAATTGATTGGCCTTACAATCTGACCTGCAACGATTCCGGGATTGACTTCAATTTCCCATTCAGATGGAATCTGCTTTTTGTGGAACTTTTCAATGTTTTCCGCAGCCTGCTTCAATGCGGCAAGCAACTCAACATCAAGTGTATCATAAGCTTCTCTGATTTCATCTTCAGACACTTTCAGATTTTCTACTGTAACACCATCAAACTTCTCGGTATACTCACGAATAGCATTGTCTTTGTTTGTGCGAACGTTGTCCAAAATCTCTGAGACTGTGCCCAAAACATTGTTGACATCCTGTTCTGAACGCTTGATGGTTTCGGCCAGATCGATTTCAGAGTACTTTAATATTTCCATTATAACACTACCTTAAAATAGCACCGGTATCAGCTGAATGCACCAATTTTTGATATATTGCCAGCCACCCGGTCACATCACTTTCAGGGTGTTTGACTTGCTTCAATCTGGTTTCGATTTCCTCATCAGAAAGCTCAACGTTTATGAATCTGTTTTCAATATCTATCTCGATAATGTCACCATTTTGGATTGCTGCAATCGGACCGTCTTCCATCGCTTCAGGAGATACATGTCCTATGCAAGGTCCTCGTGTTCCGCCGGAGAATCTTCCATCTGTTATCAGGCCCACATCCTTGATGTTCATTCCGGCAAGAGCTGAAGTCGGATTCAGCATTTCGCGCATTCCAGGACCGCCTTTAGGCCCTTCATATCTGATGACAACGATGTCTCCTTCCTCAATTTCATGGTCAAATATCGCTTTTGTGACATCTTCTTCTGAGTCATATACCTTTGCAGGTCCTTTAAGATGCATAAGGTGGTCTGCAACAGCACCTTTCTTGACAACACTGCCATTTGGAGCCAAGTTACCTTTCAATATTGCAATTCCGCCATCTTCGTGAACCGGATTGTCTAAAGTATGAATTACATCAGTGTTTTTGTTTTCAACATTTTCCAAATTCTCAGCAATTGTTTTACCTGTGACTGTTAACTGGTTAGTGTCAATCTTGTCCCCTAATGTCTTAAGCACTGCCTGAATACCTCCGGCCAAGTGCAGATCCATCATTGAGTCTTCTCCTGCTGGGGAGATTAAGGCTATATGAGGCACGTTTCTTGAAATTTCATCGAACAATTCCAAATCGACGCTGAGACCTTTAACTTCACTTGCCAAAGCAGGTATGTGCAGAGCTGTATTTGATGATCCCCCCAAAGCCATGTCAACTGCAATCGCATTGTTGAAAGCTTCCTGGGTCAGGATGTCAGAAGGTTTGATGTCCTCTTCAACAAGCTTAACTATTTGTTTTCCGGATTCATATGCTATTTCATCATTCTCTTTAGTTCTCGCATGGGTTGTTGCGCATGTCGGAAGGGACAATCCTAAGGTTTCTGTAATGCATGCCATTGTATTTGCAGTAAACAATCCTGAACAGCTTCCGGCTCCAGGACATGCGCATTTTTCAAGTTCGCGGACCTCATCTTCTGTAATTGTTCCTGCAGAATATGCTCCGACTGCTTCAAATACTGTAATCAAATCGGCTGGTTTATCTTTATAGGAACCAGCTGCCATCGGCCCGCCTGTGACTACAATTGATGGAACGTTTACCCTTGAAGCACCCATTATCATTCCGGGAACTACCTTGTCGCAGCTTGGAATCAATACCAATCCGTCGAATGCATGGCCCTTTGTCATGCTTTCTACTGTCGCTGCAATGATTTCCCTTGAAGGCAGAGAGTATTTCATCCCCTCATGGTTCATGCTTATTCCATCGCAGATTGCCATTGTATCGAATTCAAATGGAATACCGCCAGCGGCAATAATCCCATCCTTTACAAATTCAACAAGGTCTCTTAAGTGAATATGACCTGGCACGATGTCTGTAAAGCTGTTTGCTATACCAATAAATGGTTTTTCAAAATCCTCATCTTCAAGACCACATGCACGCAAAAGTGACCTATGTGGCGCTCTTTGAATACCTTTCTTAACACTATCACTTTTCATTTAATCACATCTTAATCAAATCAATATAATATATTGCATTAATGACTTTTATAATATTTGAAAAATATCAAAATGACAAATTAGTTAAGATAGAATATAGATGACCAAAATCATTTTTGAAAAAAAGCATTGTATGATTAATTTATTTGAAGATAACTTTCATGAAAATAAGGTTAAAAAAATTTATTTCAAAATTTTAAAAGAGAAATCTAATTAAATTATATTTAAAATTATAGTAAAAAATAAAAAAGTATGGGAAAATCAAATTTCCCATAAAATTTGTTTAACTTTTCCTTTTTAATGACAAACCAACGATTGCGAGTAATGATAATAATACCATTACGATTGGGTTACCTGTAGCATGCATTGCAGGAGGCACTGGAACATCTTTAGGAGGTTCAACAGAAGGCTCAGCAGGAGGCATTTCAGGCTCGTTTACTTCAACTTCAGCAGTATCGTTATTGTTAGTGAGGTCAGTTTCATAAGTATCGCATTCAGTGTATGCGTCAACTACAAATTTGCCACCAACCAAAGCGTTAGTTTCAAGTAAAAGAGTTACCTTTTCACCTGGAGCTAAATCTCCAATGGTCCAAATTCCAGTATTCGGATCATATGTTCCATTAGATGGTTTAAATCCTAAAAGTTTTAACTCATCCGGAATATTAATAAATGCACGAGAGTTTTCTGCGGTATCTGGTCCTTGATTGACCACAGTAACAGTGAATTCAATTTTGTCACCAACTGTTACCAAAGTAGTGCTAGGTTCAATGGTTATCACTAAATCAGCTTCAGGAGGAACAGTAGTTGAATTGTTACAATTATTATTTGATTCATTAGGATCATATGTATCAGAAGTTATATTTGCCACGTTCACAATGGTTGCATTAGTAGTATCAACCAAAGCAACAATGTTTAAAGTAGCAGATTCTCCATTTGCAAGGTCGCCAACAGTCCAGATTCCAGTCTCAGGATCATATCCTCCATTAGAATCATCTGAAACATAAACCACACCAGAAGGCAATTTATCAGTTACTACCACATCAGCAGCATCATCAACACCATTGTTTGTAACAATGATGGTCCAAGTGATTTTATCGCCTTTGTGAGGAGCGGTATTAGAAACAGATTTGACAATTTCTAAATCAGCCTCAGCAATGATATTTAAAGAGCTATCATCCTTATTATTACTTAAATCAGGATCATAGGTATCAGATGAAACAGAAACATTTCTATTAATAGTAGATTTAGTAGTGTTCACTAAAGTTTTAATAGTTAAAGTAACTGTTTCGCCAACAGGTAAGTCTCCAATAGTCCAAACAGCATTTTCATTATCATAAGCACCTTCAGAATCGTCTGAAATGTATACTAATCCGTCAGGTATGATATCTTTAAGAATTGTGTTAATAGCGTCATCAGGTCCGTGATTGGTTACAGTAATAGTCCAAACCACTTCGTCACCTTTATGAGCTGAAGTTCCGTTTTCTTCAAAGTTGTTAGTAATAGTCACTTCCAAGTCAGCTTCAGGAGGAATGTCAACAGAACTGTTATCGTAATTGTTGCTTAAATCTGGGTCATAGGTATCAGATGAAACAGAAACATTTCTGTAAACTGTAGCGTTAGTAGTATTTGCTATAGTTGTAATAGTTAAAGTTACGGTTTCACCGACAGGTAAGTCACCAATGGACCAAATAGCACTTTCATTATCATAAGTACCATTAGCATTATCATGACTTACATAAATAACACCATCAGGCAAGACATCTTCAAGAACTGAATTAATAGCATCATCCGGACCATTATTAGTAACAGTAATAGTCCAAACAATAGTATCACCATTATGACAAGTCTCACCAGACTCCTCGAAATTATTAGTAATTGTCACTTGCAAGTCTGCTTCAGGTGGAATCTCAACTGTGTCATTGTCCTCGTTATTGGTTTCGTTAGGATCATAGGTATCAGAAGTCACATTAACAACATTAGTAACATTGACATTAGAAGCATCAACAGTAGTATTAATAACTAAAACTAAAGTTTTACCACTAGCAATTTCATCAATAGTCCAAACATTGTTTGCAAATGTACCATTATCAATACTTACAACAGTAACATCAACTAATTCACTAGGAACAACATCAGTAACAGTGACATTCACAGCAGCATCAGGACCATTATTAACAACAGTAATAGTCCACTCAACCACATCACCAATATGAGCTTCAGTTACATTAGCAACTTTACTAATCTCTAAATCAGCTTCAGGAGGAACATCAACAGTATCATTATCCTCATTATTAGTATCATTAGGATCATAAGTATCAGAAGTCACATTAGCAACATTAGTAATATTATCATTAGTTAAATCAACAACATTCTCAATAACCAAAGTAACAACATCATTAACAGCCCTATCACCAATACCACTCCAAGTAGACCCATCAAATGAACCTTTATCAGCAGTATAAACACCACTATAAACTAAA
>CAJGDA010000011.1 GCA_904501935.1 uncultured Methanobrevibacter sp.
ACCAGCAAAGCTATATGAGACTGTGTATGTGCCCGCACTTAAACTTGGTAAGTTAAGTGAAGCTACACCGTTGCTGTTAGTCTTTGCAGTGTAGGTTTTACCATTTACTTTAAAAGTAACAGTTTTTCCGGAATCTAATGCATAACCTAAACCATTATTTAATGTTACTTTAATGGTTTTGGTATCAGTTGTTTTGAAAGTATAGTCGCTTGCAGTAATTTTAGTGGTTGTAGAACTTAATACTTTAATTGTATTAGTGTTTGATAAACCATCGACATTGGTTGAAGTCATCTTATATGTGCCGGCATATAGTCCAATTGGTAAAGATCCAACACCTTTACTATCTGTTTTCTGAGTATATGTCTTACCATTAACCGTGAACTTAATGTTTTGGTTAGCTAAAGCCTTTCCTTCACTGTTCAAGAATGTTACGCTGAACATTTTGCTGTCCTTATATACTTTTGTAAGGTCGCTTGATTGAATAGTGGATAAGACTTTAATTGTATTTGTTAAGCTATAACCAGTTTTTGGATTAACAGCAGTCATTTTATAAGTATTTGGATAAAGATTGATTGCTAAAGAAGCAACTCCCTTACTATCAGTTTTTACAGTATATGTCTTACCATTAATAGTAAGTTTAACATCAGTATTTTTCAAAACATTTCCATTTATGTCAAGAAATGTTGCCGTGTATGGAGCACTTCCTCTATAATATTTGGTAATGTCTTTTGAAGTGATAGTTTTTGATACATCAATAGTTGAAGCGCCAACTTTCGCATCATCTGAATATGCTGCAAAATGAGTAGCACCTTTACCATCACTACTTACATTATTTTCATCTAAGTTAGTTGATAAAGTATTTGAATTTTCAGATTCTAAAACTTCTTCACTTGATAGAGAAACTTTAGATGAATCATTATCAACATTTGAATCACTAGATACAGAAAGCACTGATGAATCAGTAGTGGACTCCATAGGAACTGAAACATCTGATGTGTCATCTACTAAGTTAGTAGTATAGGAATCTGTAACATTTATTTCACTTGCTGAAATAGCAGAAACTGACAATATAACAGTCATCGCTAAAAGTGCAGTGAGTAATAATTGTTTGTTCAAAATATTTTACCTCCATAACATTTAATTTTACATCAATGAGATTTTAATCTCATATCAAAAATATGTATATGCAAATATCTTATATAAACCTTTTTATTTGCTAAATCGGTTTAAATGAATTCAATTTTTAAAAATAAGGTTAAAACTTAATGAAAATAAACTATAAAGTAAAAATATTCTTGAATTAGTTTATAAAAGTATAAAATAACATGAATTAATTTTTAAACAAACTTAATTATATAAAAATTCAAATAGTACTGTTAGTGCTTATTATAAAAAATAACAAATAATAAAAAGGTATATAAATCAAATTGACTCATTTAAGTCAAGTTATAATAAAAAACAATATATTTAATAAAGAATATTAAAAAATAATCGATAATAATCAGAAAAAGAAAAAATTTTTAAAATTTTTGTTCTTCCCTAAATTTTTACTAAAAAAACGTTTAAACAAAAACAAAGTTTAAAGAAAATAATACTTAAAATGTAAACAAAAAAAATAAAAAAAAGATGTAAAAATTTTAATTTTACATCATTGGTGGCATTCCACCCATACCGCCTGGCATTGGAGGCATACCACTATCATCATTACCTGACTCATCAGGACCAGTAGAGTTAAGTGCGTTTCTTGCTGCAATCATATCATCAATTCTTAAAATCATTTCACAAGCAGCACCTGCAGATTGAAGAGCTTGGATTTTAACTCTCAAAGGTTCTATAACTCCAGCTTCTTTCATATCTTCAACTTCACCAGTAAATACATTGATTCCAATGAATTTTGATTCCTCATGAGCTGCTTTTAAATCAGCAATTAAGTTAATGGTGTCCAAACCTGCATTTTCAATTAAGGTTTTAGGAATGATTTCTAAAGCTTCAGCATATTTTAAAATAGCTAATTGTTCTCTTCCACTTACAGTTTCACCATAATCTCTTAATTGTTTTACCAAATCGATTTCACAAGCTCCTCCACCAATGAGAACTTTACCTTCTTCAATAGTAGCAGCAACTACTCCTAAAGCATCATCGATTGCTCTTGAGATTTGTTCGGTTACATAACGGGTACTGCCTCTTAAAACAATTGAAGAAGCTTTTGGATTTTCACACTCTTCGATGAAAGTTAATTCATGATCAAATATCTTATCAACAAACACATGACCTGCGGTACCTAATTTATCAGGGGATAAATCTTCAATATCAGTTAAGTATTGAGCGCCGGTAGCTTTTCCGATTCTTTCAATATCTGATTTTTTAACTCTTTTAAAAGTCATGACTCCTGCTTTTCTCAAGTAATGTTCCGCCAAATCATCAATACCTTTTTGACAGAATAATACATTAGCGCCGGAATCTGTAATTTTTTGAACTAACTCTTTAATCATTTTTTCTTCAGCGTTTAAGAATAAATCTAATTGTTCAGGACTATTAATATCAAGTTTAGCACTATTGATTTCTTTTAATTCGATAGGATATTTCATGATAACAATTTTTGCATCTTTAATATCTCTAGGCATAGCTTTGGATACCGGTGCTTTATCGATAACTATTCCTTCAGCCAAGAATGAATCTTCTACAGAATCTCCGGAAACTCTTTGAACATTAATGTTCTCAATATCAGATTTGCCGTCTTCTTCTATTCTTAATACTGCTTTAACAACAATTTCAGCTAAGTGTTCTTTTGCATAATCAGAACCTTTACCGCTCATTGCAGTAACAGCTACTTTTTTAAGAGTTTCTTCATCATCAGCATCGATTGCAATTTCTTTTAAAAGTTCAACAGCTTTTTCAGTTGCATTTTTATATCCTTTAACAACTACAGAAGTTGCAATTCCATCTTCTAATAATTCTTCTGCTTTAGCTAATAACTCACCAGCTATAACAACAACAGAAGTAGTTCCATCTCCAACTATTTGTTCCTGTTTTTTAGCGGTTTCTACAAGCATTCTAGCTGCAGGTTGTGCAATTTCCATTCCACTCATGATAGTTGCACCATCATTGGTTACAGTTACTTCGCCTAATGGGTCAACAATCATCTTATCCATACCTTTAGGACCTAAAGTAGTTCTTATGATGCCCGCTAACACTTTAGCTGCTGTGATATTCATTCTTAAAGCATCTCTTTTTGAATATCTTTCAGTTCCTTGAGGAAGAATAAATATTGGTTGATTTGCCATTTCATAATCACCTTCAATTTTTTAAATAAAACAATATAAAACTAAGTTTTTATACAATATTAATATGGATTAGAAGTCATATAAAAATATTACTCATTAAAGTAACGTTAGGTGTGTTAATGTACAAAGAAATAATTAACGAAATTAAGGCTAATTTAGGTCAGAATGACGAATTGAATAGAAAATACCTGTCCAGCCAAATTGATAGATATAAAGACCATCCCTACAACAAAGAGATTATTCGCGAGATTTCAAGAATGATGTGGGATTGCTTAACTGATGAAGAAAAAGAGGAATTTATAGAAATATCTGAAAATGAAAATCCCATAATGGACATTTTAAATGAGACAAGCGAATATATTGAAACAGGAGATTATGAAACCGCACTGTATGAACTCAAACATTTTATGAATTCATTTCCAGGTATGTTTGAAGATGATATGGTAAGCGAATATCATAGCTTCACAAACCCCCTAGAAGAACTAATATTCTACAACTACATCGGTGCTGAAAAAGAAATCAGATACATACCTGATAATCAGCCCTTGCTTGACTTATATTATATATATGGTTTTTTGCTCTTTGAAAATAAGGAGTTTGAAGAAGCTGAAATAAGTTTGAAAAAGGCATTGCAAATAAATCCGGTTTCTGCAAGAATAATCCTTGAGTTATCAGAAATCTACAAAATGCACACCTATACATTTAATAAATTTATTATATACACTTCAGATGCACTGAAATATGCATACTATCCTCAAGATTTGGCAAGGTGCTATAGGAATCTAGGTTATTATTATATAGAAGAAAATCAATTTGACATTGCAACAGCCCTATTCAAATACAGCATGAAATATGAGATGAGCATAATGGCATATTCTGAACTTCAGTATATCGAATCAAAAGGACATAACATAGATATTTCTCTAGATGAAGCTGTTTCAATTCTTGAAGATAAGAATATTCAAATTGGAGTCAATCCTTTTGTATTTAATGCCCTTAATGAATTAGCAGAAGAATATGAAAAAAATAGACTCTACAACCAATCATTATACTTCTATGAGTTATTATATGATATCACAAATGATGAACAAACATTTAACAAAATTAATGAACTTCAAGAAATATTGCATAAATAATATATAACATAATACATATTATTAATTAAAGGTGATTTTAAATGTGTTCTAGCGGAGGGCCAATGGCCGATATTGATTTAAAAAAATTGAAAACAAAAAAATATCATTGTAAAGACTGTGGAAATACCTTCAAAGGTATCGGAAAAAAAGTAGTTTGCCCATCTTGTCAAAGTGACAATGTGGAATGTGTAGAGTAAATTTATTTACTCTATTTTTTATTTTTTAAGTGATTTTATGAATATTGATTTTAAAAATGATGAAATACTATTTCTTGAAGGTGAAAACGGAATGGTCGGCATTGTCAAAGTAGCTTATGAAGATAAGATGCTGTTTATTGCAACACAAGACAATGAGGAAATAGTTCAATTTTTAGAATCCGATGATATTATTGCTGTTTCCAATTTTAAAAAAGATAAAAGAGCAATAAGATCTCAAGCTTACTTAAGCCGTGAAGAATCATCTCCAATAGTGATTTTAAATAAAGACCATCCTTCAACTAAAAGATTAGAAACCGTTTTATCAATTGGTGAGAGGGTGAACTTGAATTGTAATATTACGCCAGGAACACACCCTGAACAAGATGTTCTATGTTCATGTGATAGTTTATCAGGACTCCAAATTGAAAAAACACCAACTGGTGTTAAATTAAATAAGAACTTTGAAAATTATAAAATTGAAAAATTTTAGGTTAAAAAATGGTTATTGAATCTTTTTATACATTTTTAGGAGAATTAGTTGTTTTAATTGCTGTACTTATCGTGATTTTATTCATAGCAGTTTTAATATTTGGAGTGCTATTCGCTCGAAGAAGCGAAATTAAATGCCCAAGAGTTCTATTATTTATTTTAGACTCATTATATTCCCCATTTAAAGCCATTGCCAATTTGTTAAAATTGGATGAACACCTGATTGATGACATTTCAATTAAAGTTAGAGATGACATTAACATGGAAGAATTCAGGAAAACACCTGCTGAAAAAACTTTAATTTTTCTTCCTCATTGCTTAAGACATAGGGATTGTCCTGCAACACTTCAAAAAGAAGGGTTAAACTGTACTGAATGTGGATTATGTTCAATCGGCGTTATCAAAAAGAAATCTGAACCCCTAGGATATAAATTATATGTTGTTCCGGGAAGCAGTTTTGTTAAAAAAATTGTTAAGGAAAATAAGTTTAAAGCAGTTATTGGTGTTGCTTGTCATGAAGATTTAAGCCAAATGATGATGTTGCTGTCTGATTTTTGCCCTCAAGGAGTTTTACTTGAAAAAACAGGCTGTTTTGAAACAAAAGTAGATGTAAAAAAAGTATTTGAAAAAATAGATTCCAAATACTAATAGTCATAATATTTCATAAACTCATCAGATTCAGGAGTCTCTTCAAACTCTTTTATAAAAGCTTTCAAATCATTGATGAACTCTTCTTTTCTTTTATCTAAATCTTCAATATAAGAATAATCTTTTTTTATAGCGATTGTCATTATTATATCATCAGTTTCAAGAGTCAACTCGGGATATAATGAATCCAAGGAATCTAGAAAATCATCCATATTATCCTCTTCCATGTTGTTGATGAGCTCTTGCCAGATGTCCTGCAGCAATAGCTCCAACTAATGACAATTCTCCTGCTAAAACAGTGCATGCAACGATTTCGGCAAATTCACGTGCTTTACCTGAACCAGCAACACCCAAAATTTCCAATCCTTCATGGGCAACTTCAAGACTTGTACCTCCGCCAACAGTAGCTACTGGCAAGTCAGGCAAGTTTACTGAGAAATATAAATCACCATTTCTGTTTTCTGCTGTTGTAATACCTAAAGATCCTTCAACGACATGAGCTGCATCCTGACCAGTTGCTAAAAATATAGCTGCAACCATATTTGCATAATGTGCATTGAAAGCCATGCTTCCACTAGCTGCAGAGCCTATTAGGTTTTTAGCAGTATTTACCTCAACAATTGCATCAACTTCAGTTTTAAGCTTTTTAGCTACAATTTCTTTTGGAATCAATATGTCCGCTATAACGCTTTTTCCTCTTCCTTCAACAATGTTAATTGCAGCAGGTTTTTTATCGACACAAACATTGCCGCTTAATGCAAGATGTGTTGCAGTAGTGTCTTGTGCTAATTTATCTAATATTTTTTCAGAAGCTATTGTCACCATATTCATTCCCATACTGTCTCCAGTTGAAAAGACAAATCTTGGATACACATAGCTTCCAACAATTAAAATAGGGTCAATTTTTATTAATTTACCATGAGAAGTAGTGCTTTCTGCAATTTCTTTTAATTCATCGAAATTATCAATAAACCATTGTTTTATTTTTAAAGCATCGCTTACGCCTTCACATTTGATTGCAGGCGCACGAGTCATAATATCTGATACAACTCTTGCATTTGCTCCTCCAGATGCAGTAAGGGTTGATGCACCCCTATTAATTGATGCGACAAGTGCCCCTTCAGAAGTTGCAAGTGGAATAAATACCTCTCTTTTACAGTATTCTCCATTGATTTTCAATGGACCTGCAATACCCATAGGAAGTTGCAATACTCCAATAGAATTTTCAATATTACGAGCAGATGCCCTTTCCATATCAAGAGTATAATTGGAAATGTTAGACAAATCCAAATCATATTTCTGCTCTAAAAATTCTCTTCTGATATCAGTTGCTTCTTTGGCTGAAACTTCCTTATCAACTTGATAAAGTTTCATTTCGCCACTTAATAATTTATCAATAATTTCTTGGTTTGACATTACATAACCTTTTCAAGTAAATTTACAATTTCAGATGGTTTAACTGCTACTTCAACACCAGCTTCATTTAAAGCTTTGGTTTTGCTTTCAACGGTACCGGAATTTCCTTGAATAATAGCTCCGGCATGTCCCATTCTTTTGCCTGGTGGTGCAGTTCTTCCTGCAATGTAGGATACGACAGGTTTTGACATTTCTTCTGAAATATATTTAGCTGCCCTTTCTTCTGCAGTTCCTCCAATTTCACCAATTAAAACAACAGCATCTGTAGCTTCATCTTTTTCAAATCTTTTTAAAATATCAACATAATTATCCCCGGTAACTGGATCCCCACCAATACCGACAGCAGTACTTTGACCGATACCTGCATTTGTAAGTTCGCTAGCAATTTCATAAGTTAATGTACCGCTTCTGGAGATTACTCCAACATTCCCTTCTTTGAAAATGTGAGTAGGCATGATACCTAATTTACCAACACCAGGAGAAATAATTCCCGGAGTGTTTGGTCCAATAATAGTTGTATTCATTTCTTTCGCATATGCCATAATTTTCATACTATCATGAACAGGAATGTGTTCGGATATAATTACAACCAAATCTAAGTGTCTAATTGCTTCAAACGCAGCATCTTTTGCAAATTTAGCAGGAACAAAAATGATTGAAGAATTTATATCCACTTCTTCTTTTGCCTCTTCGATTGAATTAAAAATCGGAACTTTGTCTAAAAACTTTTGACCACCTTTGCCTGGTGTGATTCCTGCTACGATATTTGTATTATATTTTAACATTTGTTCTGTGTGGAATGAACCTTGTTTACCAGTTATTCCTTGAACTAAACATTTTGTATTTTCATTTAATAAAATCATTATATTACCCCTATCTTAATATTCTTGTCTTATTTTCAAATGGAACAGCTAAATCTATTACATTTCCATTCATAAAAGCAGTAGCTGAAAATATTACACTACCCGGTAATACATTGCAAGTTGTTCCTCTTTTAACTAAATAAACATTCTTATTTCCAAGTGCAGCACCAATCATTGCACTAGCTATTACACCAACTGACTCTATATTCTCAATTGTGGCTACAACAACAGGGTCGTCTGTTTCAGATGACACATATCCTACTCCAGGTATCATTTTTGTTTTTGGTTCAATATAATCAGAAACATCAGTCAAGTTTTTCATTCCATTTGCAGCATCAATCGCCGAATTTGCAACATCTGCGACAAATGGTTCTCCACCATATGTATCAAAACCTAAAACAACAGCATCAGGATACCTGTCCGGCCTAATGTTTGCTTCAGCATATGAAATTCCTTCACCTGCATCATCAGGATTTTGTGAAATCCCAGATAAATCACCTTGATTTTCTGCACTCATCTTCAAAACATTGACAATACCCTCGTTAACAGGTTCAAGCAAATCGTCTTCAACAAATGCGCTAATAACAACATCATCACCTGTAACATTTGTTAAAGCGACATCTCTTGCACCCAATTCCTTGAGAGTATGAAGGTTTTTTTCTATAGTTTCTACTAGCTTAGAACTACATGATACATCATTTTTAGATATATCTGCACCTATAGCTGTAATCTTCAAATTAACACCTTGAATTATTGATTGAACAAATAATAAAATAATTTATATTTTATTGATAAATGTATTTGTTATTTAATTTATTTAAATATTTAAGAAACTTTAATAAATAAGCCTTGTTAAATATAATAAACAATGTATTCGGAAACTAGAATTGCAATTCCAATTTTTCAAAAAAAATACGAAGATGTAATTGAAGTAGCTCAAGACTGTATTGATAAAGGAGCGGACATTCTAGAATTCAGAATAGATGCTTTGAAAAACCCCGATATTGACAAAATTAAGAATGCTATTGAAGAAATTAACTTTCCAATGATAGCTACAAATAGAATTAGTACAGAAGGTGGATCTTTTAAAGGAACTGAAGAAGAAAGAGTCAACATATTGTATGAATGTTGCGATTTAGTTGACTATGTTGATATCGAGTTGCAAAGCAATGATGAATACATTCATAAAATCCATGACACCGGCGTCACCACAATCGTTTCCTATCATGATTTCAAAAAAACTCCTGACTTAAATGAAATACTTTATATAGTTGAAAAAGAGCATGAATTGGGAGATATCGCTAAAGTCGCTTTCATGCCTCAAGATCTAGAAGATACATTAACAATACTTGCTGTTCTTTCACATTGTAAAGATACAATTGCTATTTCAATGGGAGATTTAGGAAGTTACACAAGAGTTATGGCCGCCAAATTCAATTCGCCAATAACCTTTGCAGCCGGAACAGATGTTACAGCCCCCGGGCAAATTGACATTGAAACAATGAAGGCTCTTTTAAATATGAACCTGAACATTATGGATGAGTGATTTTAATGGCTAAAAAAATTATTTTAGCTCTCATAATACTTCTTTTATTACTCATTGCTGGATTATTTTTTATTGGGAAAGATTCCGTGAATGTTTATCTTGATGGAGAAAATGTTAGCGTTGAGACACATACGTTTTCAAACATAGACACCAATAGCCTAAACAGCGCCATTTGCAGTTATACAATAACTGTAATGAATGACACTACAGCAAATTCAACAACTCTAAGAAATGGCATAGAAGACCTCTGTAATTATTACGGACTTGAGAATGCAGAAATAGATATTGATTCTTGTTTAGGGCCGAATCAAATTCCAGTTATTGTCCATGTGGATGGAACATCAATGCTTCCAACACTGCAAGACGGGCAATCCGTACTCTTAAATAAAACTCATAATATTAAAGTTGGAGATATCGTTGTTGCGGAATCCGATGAATATGGTGGAATAATAAAAAGAGTTGACCAAATTAATGGAAATGATGTTCACTTAATCAGCGATAACAAAGAAGTGTCTTATGAAACCATCAATGGTGTTGTCTACGAAGTTAAAGGCATAACAACTTGGGTTGACCTATCTGACATCAATGGCGTTGTTATTGCATATTAAAAAAAAATGGAAATAATGCCAAAACATTATTTCCAAGGAAGTTTATAAAAAAATCAATTTTTATCATACTGAAGACTACACAGCACTGTCCCCCTCTTCACCAGTTCTGATTCTGATTACATTTTCAATCGGATGAATGAAAATCTTTCCATCCCCAATGTTGCCTGTGTGCGCACCTTTTTTAATTGCTTCAACAATAGTGTCCACATTTTCATCTTCTACAACAATTTCAATACGTGTTTTAGGAATCAAATCAATGCAATAACTGGATCCTCTGTAAGATTCCTTTATGCCTCTTTGACTTCCTCTTCCTTTGACTTCAGAAACATTCATCGCTTCGCACCCAATCTCTGAAAGAGCACTTTTTACATCAATGTATTTCTCTGGCCTTATAATCGCAACTATACTTTTCATCTCATCACCTAACTAAAGTTATATGCAGATTCTTCGTGAAGATTAGTGTCTAATCCTCCGATTTCTTCATGTTCTTCAACTCTAATACCGTTCATTGTTTTATCTAGAACTTTAGCAAATATAAAGCTTAATATAAATGAATATGCTAAGGTAGCAACTACGCTAATTACTTGTATTAAGAGCTGTTCTGGGTTTCCTGCAATCAAACCAGCAACACCACCAACTGCAGGTACTGCAAAGATTCCTGTTGCAATTGCACCCCATACTCCAGACATACCATGTATTCCCCATACATCTAAAGCATCATCATATCCAAATCTTGGTTTCAAGTAATAAATTGCACAGTATGAAACAAACGGAGCTATTGCACCAATAACCATTGCTCCTGGAACATCAACAAAACCTGCTGCCGGAGTAATAGCCACAAGACCTGCAACTGCACCAGAAATTGCACCTAATACAGTAGGTTTTCCAACTACATATGTATCTAATGCAGTCCATACTATTAAAGCTACTGCTGCTGCAACATTTGATACTATAATCGCATTTGCTGCAAGACCATCTGCCGCAAGACCTGATCCTCCATTGAATCCCATCCATCCAAACCAGAGTAATGCTGCACCAAGAACTGCATAACCGAGGTTATGTGGAATTAATGAAGTGTCTTTTCTTTTACCTAATACTATTGCAACGGCCAATGCTGCCGCACCGGAGTTCATATGAACTACTGCGCCTCCTGCAAAGTCAAGTGCTCCCATTTGCATTAACCATCCTCCACCCCATACCCAGTGGGCTACAGGGATGTATACTAAACAAATCCAGAAAACGGTGAAAAGCACCCATGCTTTTGTTTTCATTCTTCCAACCAATGCTCCTGAAATAAGTGCAACAGTCAAACCTGCAAATGCACATTGAAACATTACAAACAATAATGTCGGAATTGACCCTGTTAATTCATCCAATGCAATTCCTTGCAAGAAGAAATGTGTTGGAGATCCGATTAATCCCCACATATCGCTACCAAATGCAAATTGATAACCAAATGTAACCCATATCACACTTACAATTGAAAATGCAATGAAAGTTAAAAAAATTGTATTTAAAACATTTTTACGTTTACTTAATCCTCCATAAAAAAATGCTACAGCAGGAATACTCATTATTAACACTAAAAGACTGCAAACAAGTATCCATGCTGTGTCACCTGCACTAAAAACAACCATTATATCGTACTCGTTAATTTTAATTATTTTATAATAAATTTTTATTCGCCGGAAATGACCGGCAATCATATGTCGGAAGTATCATTCCGATATATAGTAATTGAACTACCTCATATATAAACTTTTTGTAAAATGAAAAAATAGATGTACAAAAAGTAACAACCAACTAAAACATTAAACAAAAATATGACAAAATTAAAAAATCATTAAACGAAGAAACAAAAAAATGAAAAATAAAAAGAAAAAATTGTTAAAAATCCATATTTTAAGAAAGCATTAAATATTAGCTTTTAAATAAAATAATTATAGTATAGTTTAAATTTATTAATTAAAATAAATAGAGTGTTATTATGAAAGACTCAGTAAAAGCGAATCTGATTGTATTTTTAATAATCGGCTTGATTGCATTTGGTATTAGCTCAGTATTTGCTAGTCTTACAATAAGTGAAGATAATGATTCATATAAATTAATTCCAATTGACAATGATTCATTTGAACCAAACTATATTAATAAAGTTCCAACAATTATTCCGAAAGTTGAAAAAAATTATACCACTAACACAACACAAAACAACAACACAACAGATGTCAATAACACAATTATCAATACAAACATAACATTTAATGACCTTGAGGACTGGTAAAATGAACGGCAAGAAAAAATTTATCAGAGATAGCGTCTATGGAGATATTAACCTAAACGATTTTGAAGTAAGAATTATGGACATGCCCCAATTTCAACGCTTAAGAAGGATAAAACAATTAGGATTAATCAGTTTGATTTATCCCGGAGCTACACACACTAGATTCGAACATTCAATTGGAACTATGAACCTTGGATCCAAGCTAGCCCATGAACTTAATTTAAACGAAGATGAAGTTGAATTAATTAGAGCATCAGCACTTGTGCATGATATCGGCCATGGTCCATTCTCACATGTCTCTGAAGGTGTTTTATCTGTTCCTCATGAAGAATTAACAAAATTTGTAGTTACAAAAACATCAATGAAAGATTTGCTTGAAGAAAAATTTGACGTCAATGAAATTATAGATATTGTTAACGGAAAGGGCCATTTGGGACCAATCGTTTCTGGAGAACTTGATGTTGACAGAATGGATTATCTCTTAAGAGATTCACACAATACCGGAGTGGCTTATGGGATAATCGACTATGAAAGAATTATTTCAAATTTAAAATTGGATGATGGATTAATATTGGACATTAAAGGCGTTCAAGCCGCTGAAGGAGCGCTTGTTTCAAGGTACTTCATGTATCCCAGTGTCTACCAACACCACACAACAAGAATAGTCAATTCCATGTTCAGAAGAGCGCTTAAAAAAGTAATCGATGAAGGCATTATCGATGAAAACAACATCTACAAATATGATGATGCTGAATTAATAGGAACATTCAGACACTGCGATAATGAATTTGCAAATGACATAATGTTCAGGCTTGATGAAAGACGTATAATGAAAAGAGTAAAAAGCATTAGGCTTGACAATTTCAAACATCCGGAAAAGATGTATAAGATTAATCAAGAAACCCTTAGAAAAGCTGAAGAGGAGATTGCTGAAGATTACGATCTTGATAAGGATTATGTATTCATTAATATTGCGGAATACCCTCGCTTTGATGAAATGAAAACTCAAGTCAGCGTAGAGGATAAATTGTATCCGTTAACTGAAATATCCAATATTATCGGAGCGCTAAGTAAAGCCAGGTTCAACATACCAGACATCAGCGTTTATGTTAAAGAAGAAGAAAAAAGCAAATTCAATAAATTTAAACTTGAAAATTACTTAGATTTACCTGAAATTGACAGAGAAAAATTCCATGGAATACATTATGACCAAATCAAGTTATTCTAGGAGAAAAGTATGATAATAGTTGCAATTACCGGAGCCAGCGGAGTGATTTATGGAATAAAACTTCTTGAAGCTCTGAAGGAATTAAATATAGAAAATTCATTAGTAATTAGTGATGCTGCAAAAATCGTCATTGAATCAGAAACTGACTACACTGCAGAAGACGTGATTAAGCTTGCAGATACCTACTACGATTTCAATGACTTAACTGCATCTATAAACAGCGGATCATTTAAGGCAGATGCATTGGCTATTGTACCTTGTTCAATGAAAACATTGTCCTCAATAGCTAATGGATATGGAGCGAATACAATAACAAGAGTTGCAGATGTGAATTTGAAAGAAAGAAGACCAACCGTTATTGTTCCTCGTGAAACTCCGCTTAGAAGCATCCATTTGCAGAATATGCTAACATTATCACAAGAAGGAGCTATAATTTTACCTGCAATGCCTGGTTTTTATTCAACACATGATACAGTTGATGACCAAATTAATTTTATTGTTGGAAAAATTTTAGACTCATTGAAAATAGAAAATGATTTATTTAAAAGGTGGAAGTAAATGTTAGAAGATAGGGATTTCATTAAATCCTGTGATGTGCCAGGACCGACAAAAGAAGCCATTAGGGCAATAATATTATACAAATCAGGAGTAACATCCCAAGATAAAGTTGTTGATTGTGGATGTGGAACTGGTGGAATTACCTGTGAGTTTTCCCAGCGTGCCCGTGAAGTAATATCAATTGATACCAATCCGGAAGCGATTGAAATAACTTCAAAAAATCTCAAGCAATTTGGTCTTGGAGATAATGTCACATTAATTAACGATGATGGGGCAAATGCTTTAAAAGATATTGATGATATTGACATTGCCATTGTTGGGGGCAGCGGCAGACAACTCGAAAATATCTTGGACATTGTTCATGAAAAATTAAATTCAAAAGGCAGAATTATAATTACTGCAATTCTGGTTGACACTAAAGTTGAAGCAATCAATAAGCTTAAAGATTTGGGATATAATCCAAAAATAATGGAAGTCAATGTTTCAAATGGAAGAGTCCTTGATCGTGGCGTTTTAATGATTAGTGAAAATCCAATAGCTATTATAACTGCAAAAAAAAGATAATGAGGAGATTAAAAAATGGATGAGCATAAACGTTGGAAAATCAAATTTTCCATCTTGATGATAATTTTGATAATTATCATATACGGATCTAATTACCTTGTATTGGGTGATGCGGAACACATCATATCATATGTTTGGACACACTTAGGGTTCATTCCAGTCGATATACTTGTTGTAGCATTTTTACTTGATGAAATTATTGAAAAAAAGGAAAAGGAAGCCATGCTCGAAAAATTGGATATGCTTATGAGCACATTCTTTTCTGAAGTGGGTAATGATTTAATCAGACAATTAAGTGCCGCAAACAAATACAAAGCAAATACTGAAAACTTAAAATCAATCAAAAATTGGGAACAAAAAGACTTTGAAAACAAACTGTCTGAACTTAAAGATGTAAGTCTTGATTTCACTGCAGATATTGCTCCGGAAGATAGGGAAGAATTCTTAGAAAACCTAAGAACATTGCTTGTTGATAAAAGGGAGTTTATCATAAACTTGATTAACAACCCTAATCTACTTGAAAAAGAAGAATTTACAGGTTTAATAAATGCAATACTTCATTTAGATGAAGAACTGGAACATAGGACAGATTTGGCTTTAGTAAACGAAACTGACTTCGGACATTTGAATGGAGATATGCAAAGGGTATATGATAAATTAGTGTATGAATGGGTTTACTATCTTAAATATTTACATAAACACTATCCTTACATGATTGCATTAATCATACGTACCAATCCATTTGATGAAGATGCAGATGTCTATGTAAAAGAATGATTTTTGGAGAGATTTAATATGACTAGCGAAATTAATTGTGAAAATATTAAATCTTGCATAATTTTATGTGGAGGGCAAAGTAGAAGAATGGGTCGTGATAAAGGATCTATGATTATTCAAGATAAACCTATGATAAAACATATCCTTTATACTTTAAACCATATAATAGATGAAGCTATAATCGTTTTAAACAATCAAGAAAGGATTGAAAGATATTGTGAATTTATTAATCCACAAGAGTATTCCTACACCATCACATTTTTAGAAGACATGATTAAAAATAAGGGACCGATGCCTGGAATTATGACCGGCCTTGAAAATATTAAAGGTGAATATGCTTTAGTATTGCCTTGCGACAGCCCTTATGTTTCAAAGAAATATGTTCAAACTATTTTTTCAGAAATTGACAATGAACATCAGGCCATTGTTCCTTATCATGATATAGACAACAAATTAAAAACATCAGAACCTCTGCATTCAGTTTATAACAAAAACATAATTCCCGAAATTGAAGAATTGCTTGAAAATGATGTTTTGCATATCAAGGGATTAATAGAAAAAATAGATGCTAAATTTATTTTAATAGATAATAAAAAAATAGAAAAAAAAGAATTTAAAAATCTTAATCGTCCAGAAGACATTTAAAGATTTTCAATTAACTCTTTTACTTTTGTAACTGCAGTGTTTACACAGTAAAGAATGTCATCTTTAGTTAATGGTTCTTTTCCGCCTTTTTGCATGGAACAGATGTGACCATCTTTTGTAACTCCAACATTTAAACGAGCACAAGCTACTCTTTCTTCATCTAATGTTGGGTCGATAACCATTTTATCACCAATTTTAACAAAGGTACATAATGCTAATTCATTGTTAATCGGCAAATCAAATGTTTCATCTTCACTGATGACTACTTCTTCATCAACAATGCTTGCAACAGGCAATTTAGTTGATTTGAGTGCTGCCATTACTGCTAATTCACATGCATCGAAAAGGTTTCCGCAGTTATCGATAATGTGTAAATCGATGAATAACATCCAAACATGTTTTCCTTCTTCAACACATAACTTATCCAATTCAACTAATTCACTTTCACGAATACCCCTGTCAACAACACGTGCAAGTTCAATTGAATCGTCGCTAGGTGGTCCTGGTTCAAAAGTAGGATCAGCCATTGGCAACATTTCACAATTGGTCATTAATACCCCTAAATCAGGAGTGTCAGGGAATGGGCTTCCAAGTTGTGGTTTAATACCTACAATAACTTGAGTTCCACCAAGAGTTACGCGAGCAGAACCTTCAGCTTTAGAAATAACATCAGTTTCAATAGTAATTTCCCTATACTCAGTTAATTCCCTGCCATCTTCTCTTTTATCATTTTTGACAAGGTTAGTAATGCTTTGTCTTGTAATTTCTGGTACTATATCCATATTATCCACCCACTATTCTGTAGCATATTTTTTCATTAAAGCTTCTTTTTGAAGCTCACTTACTTGACGACATCCTTCCATAGCTAAATCAATTGCTTTTGCAAATTCTTCTTCAGTTAAGTTACCGTCACTTTGGAGCAATGTGATTTCACCAGTTCTTGGCATCATAGCTATCGGAACATCAGCTTGTCCTTCTTTATCTTCATATTCGGATAAGTCAAGTACAATTTCATCATTAACTTTACCTGCAGCACAACCTACAACAATATCTTTCATAGGTACTCCTGCATCAACAAGTGCAACAGAAGCTGCTGTAATACCAGCACAACGGGTTCCCCCTTCCGCTTCTATTACTTCAATATAAATATCAATCATTGAACGAGGGTAATTTTCTAACATTAAAGCTGGTCTTAAAGCATCAGCTGTAATTTTAGATATTTCAGATGATCTTCTGTCAGGTCCAGGTCTTTTTCTGTCATCTACTGAAAATGGAGCCATATTATATCTGCATCTAATTACACCGGTATTTGGCTCAAGTAATCTTCTGATATATGATTCTCTAGGACCATATACAGCTACTAAAATTTTATTTCCACCAACTTCTAAGTAAGCTGAACCATCTGCACGTTCAAGCACTCCTGCTTCAATTTTAATAGGACGTAATTCATTATATTTCCTACCATCCTTTCTTATCATATCGGACATCTTATCAACCTCTTAATCTGCGAAGAATCATTTATTATTCAATATAAAAGAATTATTTGAGTTATCACCATAAGATAATGTGTTATCTTTTTTCATATTTTTTCTTTTTAATTCTTCAATAACCTCGGCAATATTAGGTTTATCTTCTTTTTCTTTTTTCTCTTCTGCTTCTTTTTCTTCTTGTTCTAATTCTTCTTTAAAATTTTGAAGTTTAGGTTTTTCCAAAACAAATTCTTCTTCAGTTTCTTCAACTTCTTCAGGCGGCAATTCGCCATCAATAGCTAAGTATAATTTGTTCTTGATTTTATTAGTTAAACCAGAAGTATGAGCTTCAGCTTCAATTAAATGAATTATATTTTTGGTAAGTTGTTCCATGTCTTCGTCTCCTCTAACCCAGACAAGACCATTTTGACCAACAACAATTTTACATTTGGTTTTATCCTTAATCATGTTGATCATTGAACCTTTTTTACCGATTAATCTAGGAACTTTGGTTGGAGCAATATCTACAATTATTCCACCTTTAAATTTGCCCATTCCTCTTCCTTTTAAACCTAGTTTTGCCTTTTTGATTTCATCAACATCGACAACTCTTAAAAATAGAACATCCCCAACATCATAAACTTTGTTGAGCTCTTTTTTTTCACGACCAAACACTTCAAACGCTGGTAAAATTCCAGAATAAGGTGAATTAATGTCTACATCCCACATTGAGAATCTGACATCATTAATTTTACCTATTACAACATCTCCTTTCTTAGGAACATATTTACTTTTAAGAGGAATGACTCTAAGTTTTTTATTCCTCAAAGAAACAAGTCCCATTAAAGAAGAACAAATTTTACCATTCTCTTTAAAGGTACCTCTTCCTGAATAGTATTCCTCATCAGCTAATATCTGACCAGGAATAACTAAATCTTTATTTTCCACATATATCATAATAATCCCATAAATCTAATTATTTAATTGTACGAGTTTCTGCTTCTCCACCTGAAATTTCAGCCATTTTTGCAGCAAAAGAGTTTTGAAGACCACCCGGCATTTCAATAATACCAATCCATGAGCCATCTTGTTGCCATTCTTCATTTATTATTTGACCAAATCCATTAATAGTCGAATAAGCTCTTCCAGCAGCAGCTCCCGGAAGTCTAACAGCCACTTTAACTTTTTCAAATCTAATCGGAATAAGTGGCTTAATGGCTTTTAGGGCTGTTTGTACTTGCTGGTCAACAGAGATAAATGGTTCAAATTTAACTTTTGCTTCATCACAAGCATTTTCAATTCTTTGAACCGGGTGCGGTAGGCCATTTTGAGGATTAATTGCTTCTTTAGCTATTTTATTAATAACTAACTTTCTTTTATCCTCTTGCATTTTTCTTTTTTGCTCTGCAGTTAATTGAACTGTACCTTTTTCAAGTATAATTTTAGAAACTTCAATAGGATCAGTAGTTTCAAAAACTTTATTCATAGATTCATCAGAAGCCTTATCTCCTTTTTTTGAATCTTTGAAAATTTCTTCAACAGCTAAAAGATCTTCAATGGCAACATCTGGACCATCAGGATTACGAAAATCTGCTGCTAAATCAGGGTCAACTAATATTTCAAAGTGTTCACCAGAATATTCGTATTTAGCGATAATAGCTTCATCAATATTTACCATTGAAACATCCCCTAACTAATTATAGAAAAGAATTATTCTTCACTATCTTTTTCAGAATCAACTTCGGAATCTTCTTCAGGTTTTTCTTCAACTTCCTCTTCAGATTCTTCTGCTTCTTCTTCCTCTTCTTCTTTGACAAGTACTTCATCAATGTATTTTTGTACTTCATCTTGAGATAGTTTTACATATTTTTCGTCTTCAATTTTAATAACAGCTATTTCTACATTATTTGAAGTGGTATCATGATCAGTAGCTTGGCTAATAGCAGTTAGTGCTAAAGCGATAGCTCCATCTAATGTTAAATCATCTTCGTATTTTTCTTCAAATATTTCCATAGCGGCTGATCTGCCTGAACCAATAGCAGTTGCCTTATATTCAATTAATGCACCACTAGGGTCGGTTTCGAATAATTTACATACTCCATTATATACTCCACCAATGATTAAAGCAGAACCAAAAGGTCTTACTCCACCATTTTGGGTATACAACTGTAACATGTCGCATAATTTTTTAGATAAACTAGTTACGCGAATAGGTTCACTATAGGTGATCTTATTGACTTGTGCTTCAACTCTTGCTCTTTCAACTAAAGCTCTTGCATCTGCAACAAGACCTGAAGTAGCTGCTCCAATATGTTCATCTATTTTAAATATTTTTTCAATTGATGATGCTTCAACTAATTTTGAAGTGGTTCTTTTGTCAACAGCTAAAACAATACCTTCAGAACATTTCACACCAATAGATGTAGTTCCTCTTTTAACAGCTTCTCTTGCATATTCTACTTGGAAAAGTCTTCCATCTGGGCTAAATACAGTAATAGCCCTATCATATCCAGCATTTTGTAAAGGTTGCATGTTTATACCTCACATTTTATATAAATATTTTTTTATAAATCTTATATTCAACTACATAAAAAAAATAAAACCAAATCTCCGTGAAAAGGTAAATTTTTATTTTAATTATTACATTGTAATAAATTAAAATATGTTTTTTATTCTTTTTTCCATAAATCCAATTGATATTTATATAAATAAATTATTTATAAAGTTTTCTATTTTTAAATAACAAAAAGTAATTAAATGTATTTCTGAGAAGATTTAATGGTTCCTGACAAACCCACTGTTGTAATGGATATCCTATTGTTATTGTACATATTTACCAATGCAAGCGAAGACCTTACATCATCAACAAAACCTCTTTGACATCTAATTATTGATTTATAATGATAATAATCCTCAGTTTTTTCCATTTCAAAGAATCTAATGACCCATAGATTAAAGTTGGAAGTATTGAGTTCCCCTTGAAAACGAATACATGCATCCCATACAATTGATACTAAATTATCCTTATTAATTGGAGAAACTGCCTTAATATCCACTGTCAAATATCTATTATTCTTTCTGAGTGTAGGCGGCAAGACTTTAAGCTTCATCAACAACCCTCCTAACACCTTTAAAAATCATTTTATCGCGATTTTTATTAAATTCCAAAATATCCCTGGAAGTTTCAAAGGATTTCATGATTTCATCATCAGTTAGACCAGTCTGTTTAAAAAAAGCAATGAAGTCATGAGTGGTCTTGATATCGAAAACGGACTCTGCTCCAGAAGATAAAATTAAAGGAAAATCAAATTTCCTATATAGTACATAAATGTCTTTAAAATTTGAGATGAATTTTGATCTATATGATAAATAACTTTTTAAAACATCTTTAAAACATAACTCGATTGCAACATTATTCTTCAAAGCCTCTTTTGAAAGAACATGATTTAGGCCACCGTCAAACCTCTTTAAATAGGGTCTTGACAAAACATCGATTTTAACATTTTCAACAACTGCTCTGTTAACCTTTAAATCTCCACCTACA
>CAJGDA010000012.1 GCA_904501935.1 uncultured Methanobrevibacter sp.
AAATAACCCAACCGGAACTACTTTAACAAAAGACCAATTGAAAGTATTCGTCGATTATGCAAAAGAAAACAAATCCATTATTTTATTTGATGCAGCTTATGAAGCATTTATCAATGAAGATAATGTTCCACACAGTATCTATGAAATTGAAGGTGCAAAAGAAGTTGCTATCGAATTTAGAAGCTTTTCAAAAACTGCAGGATTCACTGGAACTCGTTGTGCATACACTGTTGTTCCTAAAGAGTTAATTGGTTATGATAGTGAAGGCAATGAAGTGGAAATCAACCCATTATGGAACAGAAGACAAACAACTAAATTCAATGGTGTATCATACCCTGTACAAAAAGCGGCTGAAGCAACATACTCTGAAGAAGGCCAAGCACAAATTAAAGAGATTATTGATTATTATATGGCAAATGCCAAAGTCATCCGTGAAAGCTTATCTGATTTGGGCTTAGAAGTTTATGGTGGAGTAAGTTCCCCTTACATTTGGGTTAAAACTCCAAATGACATGGATTCATGGGCTTTCTTTGATTTATTGTTGAACGAAGCTAATGTAATCGGAACTCCAGGTTCCGGATTCGGACCAAGTGGTGAAGGGTATTTAAGACTTACTGCATTCAATACTTTAGAAAATACTAAAGAAGCAATGGACAGGATTTCAAAATTAGAATTTTAGGTGTTAAAATTGAAAGTAATAGAAAAGGAAATCTCAATTGAAGAAGGTGATTCATTTAAAATGGTTTTATCTAAATATGGTGCTTTAGGCCTTGATAAACAAGAAAACCTTTCAGATTTAATTGGCGATACCAAAGGAGAATTAGATCTCGAAAAAGGATTCGTAACATTTGGAGATATTAAAATGCCTGTTCAAATTTTAGGATTTTATTCAGATGACTTAAATCAATGGGCATGGGCTTGGGATAATGAGGAAATCTTCGGCGAAAATTTAATCAGAGCATCTAAAAAAATTAAAGAGGTGGGGGATGAATTTGGCATTACAGAATTTTCAGCACCAATTATTCAGTTAAATTTTGATGCTTGTCATACCATAGCAATGACCGCAACTGCTTTTTTAAACTATGATGCTTACTATGCAGTTTCAGAAGATGGTATAGACATCTTTGTAGCTGTCGAATCCGATGAAATTAAAGAGGACAATTCCCTTTTGAAATTCAGAAATACCTTTTATAATTTCCAGAAAAATTTCAGGATATATCCTAAACTCGCATTTGAGGCTTATACCAAACTTAAAGGATATGGATTTAAACCACATGATGACTTTGCTGTAGCAAAAATCGGTGAAAGCCGTGTCATTGCAGGTTTTACTGAAAGGGGAAACGTCACAAGAATATTAATGTATGATGAAGAGGAATAGTGGTAAAGATGGACCCGGATTTGGTTGAAGAAATCGAATATCTGAAAGATTTGCTTGCTAAATCAGGGTTTTTCTCAGTTGATGAAATCATTGAAATACTGGAAGACCAATTCATCGAAGAGGATATTGATTTTTCAGACTATGACATTTCTCTAAATGATTATTCTTCTGAGAATTTTTCCAGATTAGAAAAAGTTTTCTCATCACTGGCTAATGAGAAGATTATAGCTATCCATAATTGCGGATATGACATTGAAGAAGGCGTAGCGGATGCATTTGAACTGTTTGTTCATCTAAACAATAACAAATTCAAAGCAGAAGGATTCTGCTTTTACACCTTTGAAGACATCGAAGATGCAATTCTGGATGATAAGTTAAAAATCACCTTTGGCGATTTTGAAAATAATGAGAAAAAAGCATTGGAAATCGGCAAAACAGTTTCCAAATACTTAAAGGAAGAAAGTTTTAACGTTAATTGGGATGAGACAATTAACAACCAGATTGAAATTGATCCATTTAAATGGGATAAATCATATAATGATGATGAAGAATACGAAATAGAAGGAGCATATGAAGTTTTTGTTAAAAATTAGGTGTTAAAATGAATGTAAAGTCTTTAAATTTAATTCGTGATGTGCTTATTAATTCAGGTAAATGGACTTCCATTGAAGTTTCTCAAGATTCGATTTACCTTCAGTTTAGAGATGTAGAGCTAGGGACTCCAAGGGCAGATGAAAGTTTCTCATTGGTAGTTCGCTTTGCTGAAGATTCATTTTTCACTGTATTTTACAGCAATATCTGGGATATTGACTTTTTATCAAAATACAATTATAAATATCACCTGTTGAGTGAAGAATTCAAATTCAATGTTAAGGAAGTCAAATTCATAGATTTTGAATACCTGAACACTTTCTTCTACAATTTCAAAAAGGAAAAATCATTTTCTGTCGTTGAAGATTTTGATATTCACAATATCCGCAACGATTTTTTCATGTTGCTTGAGACTGACGAAATTGCTATTGTCGTTGGTGGAAATCAAATGGACTTTTTCTCCCCATTTGAGCGATTGGATGATGATTCTTTAAGAGAATTGTCAAACCAGTGGATGCTTTACTTTTTAAAGTATCAACAAAAAAGAAATCTTATTAAAGACCCGATGTGTGAAAATCATCCGTTGAGTCTTAAATGATTTTTTTCATTGATGTTTTTGAACAATCAATCAAATTGTTAATATTATTTTTTAATATTTTATATAATCTTAATTTTGGAAAAGTTTTTTAATCATAAATTATATAATACTATTGGTATGAAAATTTTACAGATTTTCACTTATTGATTTTTAAGGAGTTATTAAATGACTTGTAGTATTTTAGTTGGAGGAGCATGGGGTGATGAAGGTAAAGGAAAATGTATAACCTACCTTTGTGACAATGATAAACCAAATATAATTGCTCGTGCAGGAGTTGGGCCAAATGCAGGGCATTCCGTTGAATTCAACGGAGAAAAATATGGTTTAAGGTTAACCCCATCAGGTTTTGTACATACCGATGCAAAACTAATGATTGGTGCAGGAGTTTTAGTAAACCCTGATGTGTTATTTAATGAATTTGAAGACTTGAAAAAGTATAACGTCAAAGAAAGAATGTCCATTGACCCTAGATGCGCAATAATTACAGAAGATCACATGGATAGGGACAAGTCCTCTGAGCATTTGGCAAAAAAAATCGGAAGTACTGGTTCTGGATGCGGACCTGCAAATTCAGATCGCGTAATGAGGTCAATCGGCTTGGCACGTGATGTACCTGAACTTGAAGACTACATTGCTGACGTATCCCTTGCAGTCAATGAAGCTATTGATGATGGTGAAGATGTATTCATTGAAGGTTCTCAAGGATTTGCACTCTCCCTTTATTATGGAACCTATCCGTTTGTAACCAGTAAGGATACCACTGCATCTACATTTGCTGCGGACGTTGGTGTTGGTCCGACTAAAGTGGATGAGGTCATTAACGTATTTAAATCCTATATTTCTCGTGTTGGAGAAGGCCCATTCCCAACTGAAATGACTCAAGAAGAAGCTGAAAGCAAAGGACTCGAGGAATATGGTGTTGTAACAGGTCGTCGCAGAAGAATAGGTTACTTTGACATGGAACTTGCAAAAGAATCCTGCAGAATAAACGGTGCGACTCAAATTGCATTGACCTGTGTTGACAAATTATTTGACTGTGCACGTGTACAGGACTACAGTGAATTGTCCGCTGAGACAAAAGCTTTCATTGAAGAGATACAAACCGAAACTGGTGTTCCTGTAACCATTATTTCAACCGGGCCTGATTTGAAGGACACAATCGATTTAAGAAAAGAGTTATTATAACTTCTTTTTTCTATTTTTTTAATTATTTCAATCAAAGTTTTTAAAAATAGTATTTAGTCTAAGAGAAGATTGCTTGGACTTCAAGTTAGAGATTATTAATTTAAATTTCTTTAGACTTTTTTTATATAGTGAAATGTTTATCTTACATTCCCAAAGATATAATTATCATTTAAAATAAACTATTTTTCATGCAGGAGGACATTAACAGATTTGGTTTCGGTTTTATGAGGCTACCACTTAAAAACTATGAAATTGACATCAAAAAAACTAATGAGATGGTTGATGAATTCATATCCCACGGCGGAAAACTTTTCGATACTGCATTCCAGTATCATAATGAAAAAAGTGAAGATGCCATTAAAAAGTGTGTTGTTGAAAGGTATCCAAGAGACAGATTTCTCATTGCAGACAAAATGCCGATATACACGATGAAGCCGACTGAAGATCCTTATGAAATATTTGAAACCCAACTTGAAAGGTGCGGTGTTTCTTATTTTGATTATTATTTGGCACATGACCCTGAAGATAGGTATTATGAAGGTTTATGCAAGGATTTAAAGATATTTGATGCATTAAATCAATTTAAAAAGGAAGGTAGAATTAAAAGGTTAGGTTTGAGTCTGCATGACACTCCTGAAGTTCTGGAAAAAATCTTAACTGAGCATCCTGAAATTGAATTTGTACTTCTTCAGATTAACTATAAGGATTGGAACAGTTCTCATGTTAAATCAAAAGAATGCTATGAAGTTTGCATGAAATATAATAAGCCCGTATGGGTTATGGGAGCCATCAAAGGTGGACAGTTAGCTAAAGTAAATAAGAAAATTGACAAATTATTTAAAAAGCATGGTGATATGTCACCGGCCCATTGGGCATTCTCATTTGTTTTTAACTTGGACAATATTGAAATGGTATTGAGCGGAATGTCAACTTTGGAGGAAGTTAGGCAAAATATGGAGTTTATCAAAAACTTTGAAAAATCCTCTCATGACCTGAAGGTCTTAAACAAGGCTCGCGATTTGCTGTCCAATTCAAGGGAGATTGCATGCACAACCTGTGATTACTGTAAAAATCATTGCCCAATGGATATTCCAATTTCAAAATATTTTGATTTATATAATTTAAATATCAAATCAGTTGATTTGGATTGCTTTAGCCAATATGAGAAATTATCCAAAGATTTTGCAAAGGCATCTGAATGTATTGATTGTGGGGATTGTGAAGAAACTTGCCCGCAGCATCTGAAAATTTCAAAAGAACTTAAAAAAGTGGTTGAAGTTTTAGAATTGATATAAAACACTAGTTTTCATGTCAATTAATCCTTAAATTTAAATAATACTTAATATTAACAGTTAAATATTGGTGATACAATGGGAGATCAGCCTAACAAAGACCTGAGATATCTTGATTATTCGCAAGGTACAATTGAAGATAATACCGTTCAAACCACATTCAAAGTTCAGAAGATTCCAGAGTATGAAAAAGCTTTGAAACTAAAAGACGAGGGCAAACTAAAAGAGGCATTACGCATTATTGACGATGTGCTAATGGAGGGGGCTGATGATTTTCAAAACTGGAATGCAAAAGCGCTTATTTTAGATAGTTTGTCAGATTATGAAAATTCAATTGAATGTTTTGATAAAGCTTTAAAACTCAATGATTCTGATTTTATAAGGAAAAATAAGGCAAATTCTTTATACAATTATGCTAAAGTTACATTCTTTCCTGATGCAGATTACGAAAAGGCAATGAATCTGATTGATGATGCTTTGGAGTGTTTACCCGAAGGTGAAGATCCATCAGAGTATTATTTTTTAAAGGCTGAAATATTTGAAAGCTTGGAACAGCCCATTGAAACCAGATTGTATTACCTAAAAGCTGAAGGTGAATTTGAAAAAGCCGAAAAATTATCATTACAATTGGATTTTCTGAAAAATAGTGATGATACGTTAATAACAGTTTCTGGAACTAATTTTTTTAAAGGTTTAAGCCCATTTGTGAAAGGCGTTATATTAAATCTGATTAAGGAACCTGATAATGAACATGATGGTGATGCGATAGCTGTCTTTTTAGCCGATGAACAGGTTGGCTATGTTGCAAATAGTCCATATACTCTATTTGATGGGGTTAAAAGCGCAAGTGAAATCAAGTTCATTGAAGACAATCAAAAGGCTGAAGTTTTGTTTAATTTTTTAGAAAGATTTGTTATTTTAAGAGTTATTGATTAGGAATATTTTTTTTATAAAAATTAGTTTAAAATAATTAATAGATGATAAAATCATCTATTTAAATTTCTTCTAAGCTAAATGAACCTAAATCCAATAAATCAAATGTTAATATTTTAGGAGCAACGGTGACTTTTCCAACACCGGTTATTATTTTATAAGCTTCAAAAGCTTCCAAACATCCGATTAAATTTGGTGTAGGCCCAATAACTGGTGGAACGCCTGAGGTCACACCTTTCAAAGCTTCAATTGTATCCTCATCTAATTCTTTACCGATTGAAGGCAAATTGAACATTTCTTCATATGTCTTATCGCTGTTTGGCAGGAACACTGTGATTTGCCCTAATGTTCCATGAATCGCTCCGTGAATGTATGGAATTCCTTTTTCCTTTGCAGTTCTAGAGACAATCACTCTTGTCAGGACATTATCAAGTGCATCGATTACAATATTGCTGTCCCCGATTATTTTATCGATGTTATTTTGGTCTACATGCTCATTAAAAACAGTTGTTTTAACATAAGGGTTGATTAATCTTACTTTTTCAGCCGCAACAGCACTTTTTTCAATTCCTAAGTCGGCAATTGTAGCTAATGTTTGTCTGTTTAAATTAGACAAATCGAACGCATCTTTATCAACTAGAACTAGCTCTCCAACACCCATTCTTGCAAGCATTTCAATGGTCTCTCCACCAATTCCGCCACAGCCGATTACTGTGATTTTTGAATCTTTGAATCTTTCTTGTTCGCTTCTTGTTACTATGCTCATTTGGCGGGAAGCTATTTCCCAGTATCCATCTCCAATGTATCTTGTTGGCATTTTTTCACCTTAAATATCTCTTCTTATTTTTGTTAATATTTCCATAAATATGTTTAGTGCAGTTTCATAATTCTTTAAGTCATGTCCTTTTATCAGTCCAGTTTTAAAAATTTCAATGTTTTTTAGTTCAATTCTTTCACTGGATTTTGAAATGACATCGCCTGCAAGCTCTTTTAATGTATTTTCGATGTTTATTGCAAATGGAAGTTGATAGGAAAATGATTCATCAATGTAGTCAAGTTTGATGTATTCGTTATCATCAATTTGTGTTAAATTTAATGCAACTTTCTTAAATCCTTGACATTTTAATTCATCATCAATTTGTTTAAATTTATCTTCTCTGATAATTTCATCAATGTCATCAACTTCAATAATACCAATTTCATCTAAAGCTCTAACTTTTACTATTTCGCAGTCAGTGTTATCTAAAATGTAATTTTCACAGTAACTAATCCTATCAATTTTATCATGAGTTATTTGAGTATTTGTCGGAATTCGTGTTGCAAGGCAAGTGGTTGATCTTGAATATTCAATATTGTTCTTATCCAAATATTCATGAATCTCTTTGGATGTTAATCTAGCTTCAATAAAAGGTGTTTTGAATCCTTTTTTGTAAGTTATTAAAATACCTGGTCTGTCCTGAACTAAATCGCTGATGTTGTTTCCATCGCAAATAAAATCAAAATTATTTTCACGGGCAACTTTCTCAATTGTAGAATACATCAAGTCACGGCAAGTAAAGCATCTTTTAGGAGTGTTTTTCAGGAAATCTTCATCTTCATAAAAGTCAATATCGATTATTTCATGTTTTATTCCAAAAGATTTTGCAGTACTTTTAGTATTTTCAATAAAATCACTTGGAAGCAAATGATTATCAATTGTAATTGCTAATGTGTCTTTGGCAACTTTAGAAGATATATGAGCTATTAATGTTGAATCGGCACCGCCTGAAAAACCGATAGCTACTCTTTTATCTTTTAAGATGTTTTTAACAATTTCTATTTTATTTTCTAAGTCCATTTTACCACTGATTATTTATCTGTTTCACATTATATTTTAGATTTGGGAAAATTATATAACAATAGTTATTTTTTCCTTAATAAAAATTGTTTGAAATGATATTTAAAGGTATTCATTTCTGTGCAATAACCACTAAAATATAATCGTCAGGTTTTTTAAATCTATTTACACTCCTAAAACCTGCATCAAGCAAATATTTTTCTAGTTCTTGGGCGGTATAAACGCTCATTCCTTCAACAGTGGACAACCATTTTTCATCATCGGGATGTGTGCCGTCTGTTCCCTGAGCAATCATGAACTGTCCATTTGGTTTAATAATTCTTGAAACCTCCTTAAACGTTTCACCTAAATCCGGCCAAAAGTAAATGGTTTCAAAGCCGGTAACAAGATCATAACTTTCATCTTCAAGAGGCATGGCGCTGACATCAGCTTGGATGACTTTGCATCGTCCATTATCAACTGCATTCTGGTTTCTTTTAATGGATTCGTTAACTGATACTTCAGAGTAGTCTAGCCCGTCAACATTTCCTGATGTTATTTTAAGGAATTTTTCTATGTTGACTCCTCCGCCACAGCCAATATCCAGTATTATGTCGTTTTTTCCAATATTAACACAGCAGAACGCAAATTCAGATATGGGTTTGTGGTTTTCATTCATGTTTTTAATTGTTTCAATTCCTTCTTCGCCATGCGGTTTCATGCATTGGTCAATTTTTTTTGGGGACATAATCAAAACCTTTAATAATTTTTCAATGTATACTTTAAATTGGTGATTCTATGGATAATAAAATTATCGCAATCATTGTTGCAATAATAGCTATTGTTGCTGTAGGTGCATTCTTCTTAACCAGCAGTAGTGAGACAGTAAATATTGGTTATTTGCCTTCTGACCACGATGCGGCATTGTTTGTTGCAGATGCTCAAGGACAATTTGCTTCTAAAGGAATTAACACTAACTTAGTCCAATTCAATAATGGTGGGGACTTGATGACTGCTATGGCTAGTGGTGATGTGGATGTTGGATATGTGGGTATTACTCCAGTTTTGGCATCTATTGAGAAAGGGGTTCCTGTTAAAGTTATTTCTGCTGCACAAACTGAAGGTAGTGGTTTGGTTGTTTCTAAAAACTCTGGAATAAATTCTGTCAATGATCTTTCAGGTAAAAGCATTGCAACACCTGGTGAAGCGTCAATCCAATACATGTTGCTTCAATATTACCTGGAGCAAAACGGAATGTCTTTAAAAGATTTGAAAGTTTCATCAATGAAAGTTCCTTCAATGAATGATGCTCTTAAGACAAATAAGATTGATGGTATGATTACATTTGAGCCTTATGTGACTATTGCCGAGAAAAACGGTGCCTCTGTACTTGCGGGCTCTAAGGATATTCTGCCAAGTCATCCATGTTGTGTTGTTGTTGCATCTGATAAATTTTTAGAAGAACATCCAAATGAGACCAATACTATTTTGGATATTCATAAAAATGCCACTGCATTCATCAATAATAATTCTGATGAGGCAGCATCTATGATTCCGTCTGACATTGTTTCTGATGTCGAAGTTGAAAAACAAGCTATTTCCAGCTTCCCATTCATTTCAGGACTTGATGATGGTTTCAAACAAGATGTTATTGACTTTATGAATTTGGAAGTTGATTTAGGTGTTTTAAAAGGACCTATTTCTAAAGATAAAATATTCTGGGATGGTAATTAACTATCCTTTTTCTTTTTTCATTTCTTTTTTTGAAAATATTTAAATATCATAAAATATATAACAATTGTTATCATAATATAGTTATTGTGATGATCAATTAACGGGAGGATAATATATGTGTGAAATTTTTTGTTTTAATTCAAATACGCCGAAACAAGTAAATGAATGTCTACAATGTTTTTATAATCACTCTGAAGAACATCCTGATGGATGGGGATTAGCTAATGTAAAATCCAATGAATTTGTTATAGATAAAGAGCCAGTAAAAGCAACATGTAGCGAACACTTAAAGAATATATTATCCAATCCCGTGATTGGAAAAAATGTATTCGCTCACATCAGATTAGCTACTGTGGGTGAAATAATATCTCCCAATTGCCACCCTTTTACAGAAGCAGATGATAATAACAGATCATGGATGTTAATTCATAATGGAACCATATTTGATTATCCAGAACTTGATATGTATCGAGATAAAGAAAATGGCGATACTGATTCGGAGCGAATACTTTTATATATAATAGATAAGGTTAATGAGTTTGAAAGAGATAAAGGAGGATTGTCCACAATCAAGGAAAGATTTCTCTTATTAACTCAAATTATCAGAGACTTATCCATAAATAACAAGCTTAACCTAATGATTTATGATGGGGATTTAACTTATATCCATTCTAACATGAGAGATTCCCTATACTATCTAAAAAACGATGAAGGCTTTTTGGTTGCTTCAAGTCCATTGACCGATGATGAAGATTGGTTGCCTGTAGAATTAAATAAATTATTCGGATTAATTGATGGGAAAATCATTTTTGAAAGCGAAGAACATGAAAATGAATATATATTAACCGAAGAGCATGAAAGGGCCATTGAAGAATTTTCAAAGTTTATAAAGAGAGATGAAATTAATGATTAGTGAAGAGCAGATTAGAAATAAGTTATTTGATGAATTCATCAAACCTACAAATCAAAATAAGAATTTCATTGGTATTGAAATCGAAATTCCAATTCTCAATCTTGATAAAAAAGCTGTAAATTTTGATGTTGTCCATGAAATTACTTCCAAATTCAAAAAACATTATGAAGATTTTGAAAATGATGGAATTGATTATGACGGTAACGTATTCTCACTAAAAAATCATAAAAATAATGATATTGTATGCTATGACTGTTCTTATAATAACATTGAATTTGCAATGGGTCGTGAAAAGGACCTCTTTACAATTAATGAAAGATTCACAGATTATTATACATTTGTCAAGGAATCATTTGAAGAGCATAACCATACATTAACTGGAATGGGGATTAATCCTTATAGAAAATATAACAAGCATTTACCTATTCCATCAGAGAGGTATTTGATGCTTTATCATCATTTGAAATCAACTGAAAACTATGAAAATATTCCGATGCATTTTCATGAATACCCTGAGTATGGTATGTTCTCGTCAGCATCACAAGTCCAAATTGATGTTCAAAAAGACAATCTAGTTCGTACAATCAATGTATTTTCAAAAATAGAGCCAATTAAAGCATTATTGTTTTCAAATTCAGTGCTTGTTGATGAAAATAAACACAGAACCTGTTTTAGGGATGCACTATGGGAATATTCAACACATGGGGTAAATCCTCACAATATTGGAATGTATAATGTTGATTTTAAAGACCTCAATGACTTGCAGGCTTACTTGGAATCTTTAAATATTTACTGCGTAATGCGTGATGGAGCATATATCAATTTTGAGTCAATGAATCTTCTAGATTATTTTTCAAGAGATTATGTCATTGGAGAAATATACAACAAAGGAGAATATCGCGAAATTGAAATTAAACCATTGATTAGCGATATAAAATATTTAAGGCCATTTAAATTTATTAACTTGACATTTAGGGGCACAGTTGAATTCAGAAGCGTATGCACTCAACCGATTAGGGATTCAATGTCTGTTGCGGCTTTTCACTTAGGCTTAAAGGACAATCTTGATGAGCTTGATGAGCTGATTTCCAATGATACTGTAATATATCATAAGGGATATACCGCATCAGAACTTAGAAAACTACTGGTTAAGGATGATATTCCTGCATTCATTAATAAAGATGAGTTATGTAAATTGTCAAAAGATGTTGTTGATATAGCTAAAGAAGGATTAATTGATAGGGCAATAGGTGAGGAAATATTCTTAAAACCGTTATATGAACGCATTAGGTGCCATACAAACCCTGGAAAAAACATGATAATGAAATTGAATAATAATACTCCGTTAGAAACAATGATTGAAGAGTATGGCAAAATAGGCAAAATTTAATCGTGGGTGGAGAAATGAATTTATTAAATTTATCTAAATTATCTTCAAAAGAGATTTTAAAAGGTTCCTTTGGGATAGAATGGGAATCTTTAAGGGCTAAAGGAGAAGGTGAATTATCTTTAACACCTCATCCGGAAGTATTTGGTGATAAACTGACAAATCCTTTAATCACTACAGATTTTTCGGAAAGCCAAATTGAGATAATAACTCCAACATTCGACACAATTGATGATGCATTCAACACATTTTCACTATTGGCCGACCTTGTAAACTCATCACTTCCCGAAGATGAATATCTCTGGTTTCAGTCAATTCCATGTATCCTGCCTTATTGGGATCAGATTCCAATAGCCCAATATTCAGGGGAAGGCATATCATCACAAAAGTATCGTGAAGATTTGGCTAAAAAGTACGGTGTCAAAAAGCAAATGATTTCAGGGGTTCATTTTAATTTTTCTTTTTCAGATACAGTTTTAAAGAAGTTACATGCTCTTGATGGCAATGACTTAAGTTTTAGAGACTTTAAAGATAAGGTTTATTTAAAAATTGCTCGAAACTATTTGAGATATTGCTGGCTAATCATTTACCTGACAGGATGTTCAATAGGCTCTCACAAGACATTTTCAAATGAATGTTTGCATCTAATGGATGCAAAGGATGATTTTGGAAGCTATTATTCAACTCAAGGACCCTCATTTAGAAATGCATCTTGCGGATATAAGAATTTAATAGAATTAAATCCATCTTATAATTCTGTTGACGAGTTTGTAAATGATGTAAATGTCTTTATTGAGAGAGGGGATTTATCCGAAGCTAAGGAGTTGTACACTCAAATTAGGTTAAAACCGAAAAACCCAAGCGATTTACTAAACTCCCTTAAGAATGATGGAATTGAGTATATTGAGATTAGAACCTTAGACATTAACCCATTCTATCAATGTGGTCTTGTAGAGCATGACATGAAGTTTCTTCATTTGTTTTTAATTTATATGCTTGTTAAAGGCGAATCTGATTATGCTGATTGGCAAAGCGAAGCAAGGATAAATGAGGAAAACACTGCTGAAAAGGCTTATGTTGAATCAATGAGATTGTTAAAAGACGGCAAGGAAGTAACCTTGAAAAGTTGGGCTGCGGACATTATTAATGAAATGTATGGTATGTGCGAAGTATTGGGAATAGATGAAAGCCAAACCTTAAGTTTAATGCTTAATCGTATTGCAAACCCTGATTTGACCTATGGTAAAAGACTTTTAAAGTTGATTAAGGAATATGGTTACATTAATACTCACATATTGCTTTCGAAAAACAACAAGCAAACCAGTATTCATAATCTGGAAAATATTGATTCTGATGAACGTGAAAAACTTAAATGTTATGTTGATATTGCCCTGGCAGGTAGATAATATGGAATTCTTAAGACAGACTGATGTAATACAATGGAAAGATGGGAAGTATAAAACAATCAAGGAGAACAGTGTAGATGATGAATACACTTATTTGTTTATTGATTATTTACCTCCTCGTAAATTTTCAACTTATCCAAAGGATTTAGAAGATTTTGCTGTAGGATATTGTCTTGGTGAAGGGTTAATTAAGGATTATTCTGATATTAACTCTATTAATTTGGATGGAACAAATGTTTTAGTTTCAACAAATTTAAGTCATGATCCTGAAGAAGATTTGGAGCAGGAAGGCATTGTTCAGGAGCGAAAAGGAAATTGTGAACACGCATGTGTTTGCAGATTACTTGAATATCAGGGTGTCAACTCAGATAATGCTGGAGGAATAAGGTCTGAGCTAAAAACAATTGAACCTATTGAATCAGATTTAAGGATTAATGCAACTCAAATAATTGAAGATATTAAGCATCTGACAGATGAGGCTAAAATATGGCAAAAAACGGCAGGTGTTCACGTTGCGCAACTCAAATTTGAGGATAAAATTATCATCCGTGAAGATGTTAGTCGTCATGTTGCAGTTGATAAGGTCATTGGTGCAGCTGCAAAAGAGGGATACGATTTTAGCAGATGTTATATTTCATATAGTGGAAGAATGCCTGCAGACATGCTGATTAAAGTAATAAGGGTTGGAATTCCTATTATTATTTCAAATGCAGCTCCTGCATCATCCGGAATTGATGTAGCCCGCGCAGGCAACATTACTATGATAGGTTTTGTAAGGAACAATAGATTTACAATTTTTACTTCTGCCGAGCGTGTTGATTTGGAAAAATAATATTTTGCAAAGTTTTTATAGTGATATTATGAAATACAGTTTAAAATTTAAAGGTATTGATGAAATTAGAGAGTTTGAAAATGAGAATTTTACAATTAGGGATGTGTTAAATGAATTAGGTTTATCTGCTCAAACAATCGTTGCCAAACAAAATGGAGAACTAACGATTGAGGATAGTCTAATTAACGATGGTGATGAGATTAGATTGGTCCAAATCATTTATGGTGGATAATTTATATTTCAAACAGAGTTATAGAGATGAAATAAGGTGATCGATTGCCAGACGAAAATTTTGAAAATAAAATTTATAATATTCTTATAACTAAGGGAAATGATCCTGATAATCAATATGGGTTTTATAAGGAAAGAATAGACAGTCAAAAAGATTTTTTATATAATGAATATAATACTTTAGAAAATGATTTGACAGATGAATTATTTGAAAAGATTGATGTAATCATATTGTTATTCGGCCTTTATTCAAATAATCAAGAGGTATTTGATGAATTGTTAAATAAATCAAAGGAATTTGATATTCCTTTACTTTTAATTCGTTTTTTTGGTATGGAATTTATCTTAAAAGAATTGGAAGAAAAATGTGATGCTGTTGTTGGATGGAATCCCCACTGCATCATAGATGCAATTGAAACTCTTGTAAATGGTGAGGATTGGGTAAAACCGTGTGACATTGCAGATGAATAGTTCCTTATTTTAAGAAAATATTTAAATACTATATAATAAAATAGTTTATTGGGGATTCAAAATATAACAATTGTTAATTACATGTAATATATTTATATAATACTAGTAATATTAATAATTGTAATTAATTTAAATTAATTTACGGTGAAAATTTATGAATAGAAAAATTACATTTGTTTTAGTGTTAGCACTTGCTGCATTTTTAGTGATGGGTTCAGCCAGTGCAGGTCTTTTCGACTTTTTAGGGGGAGGAGAAGACACTGTTAAGATAGGTTATTTACCTTCTGATCACGATGCAGCACTGTTTGTTGCAGATCAAAAAGGTTTATACAAAGAAAAAAATATTTCTGTAGAACTAGTTCAATTTAACAATGGTGGAGACTTGATGACCGCTATGGCTAGTGGAGATGTTGATGTAGGTTATGTAGGAATTTCTCCTGTATTATCATCTGTTTCTGCTGGAGTGCCTGCCAAAGTCATTTCCGCTGCTCAAGTTGAAGGATCAGGTATTGTTGTAACTAATGACTCAGGCATTTCTCAAGCTGCAGATTTGAAAGGAAAAACTATTGCAACTCCTGGTGAAGCTTCAATTCAACATGTATTGCTTTCATACTACTTGAAACAAAATGGATTATCATTAGATGACATTAACGAGTCTGCAATGAAAGTTCCATCAATCAATGACGCTTTAAAAACCAATAATATTCCTGGAGCAATTACTTTCCAACCTTATGTAAGCATTGCTGAAGCTAATGACAACATTGACGAATTAGCTGATTCTTCTGAAATCTTGCCAGGACACCCATGTTGTGTTGTTGTAGCATCACAAGACTTCATTGACAAACATGCGGATACTGCAAAAGAAATTGTTGCAATTCACAAAAATGCAACCACTTTCATCAATGACAATATTAAGAATAATACCACTGATAAAGTAGTTGAATTATTACCTGAAGATATTGTCACTGATCCTGCTTTAGAAGCAAAATCCTTAGAAAGTTTCCCATTCATCTTCGGATTAAATGAAAGTTACAAATCTAATGTGCAAGCTTTCCAACAATTAGAAGTTGAACTTGGAATTTTAAATCAAACTGTTCCACCAGAAAAATTATACTGGGAAGCATAGTTAATTAAGCTATGCTTTAATTTTCTTTTTTTTTAAAAAAATTAGTATTTTTCGTACTCTTTTACCAGATAATCCATTGCCTTTTTTGTTTTTTCATCTGAAACTTTATTGATTATTCTTTGGTTTTCAAGCAATTTGTCCATGTAGACTTTTCTTTGCTCTTCTCCAACAATTTTATATCTTGAAAAGTTGACAAGGCCTTCAATTAACCCGGACATTCCTCTATTGAATGCTTGTGCATGATTATCATTAATTATGAACTCTCTTATTTTTCCGGTAATGAAATAGATGCTGTTGTCGCCTTTTATCGGGAAATTTTCAGAGGTTTTAATCTCTACATCTTCAACATCAACGATAATGTAAGCTGGACTGTTTTTAAGTATGGCAATGTCACTGTCATCAGTATAATATTCCTCGCCTAAGCAATCTAATGTGGCATAGGTGAAAACTAGAGGGTCTTGTGTGATGTTAACTACATATTCATTGGTGTCTAAGATGTTTTTCAATGTTTTTGATCCTTCAAAGATATGGCAGTGCACCTTATCATCGCCTAAATATATAAATGCAAATGCACCAGCATTCTTAACGCCATCTTTGCTTATAGTAGTTGTAATACATTCATACTGTAAGTCTTTTTCAACTCCTACTTTACTTAAATCATATTCCATCTTATCATCTTACTGAAAACATAGTTAATTTGTAAATTTTAGAAAAAAAGAAAAAAAAGAGTAATTTCTCATAAGAGAAATTATAATTTTATTTTAATATCGAGTGCGCTTGAACCTTCTTCGTAAACGAAGATTGGGTTGATGTCCAATTCGGATATTTCTGGGAAGTCTAAGGTTAATCTAGCTACTCTTTTAATAGCTTCTTTGACTTCTTCAACATCGCAAGGTGCTTCTCCTCTGTATCCTGCAAGCAATTTGGATACTTTGGTTTTTTCGATTTGTTCATCGATTTCCTGGGAGCTCATTCCTTTTGCGAGATTGAATTCCACATCTTCAATAAGGTTTACATAGATTCCACCCATACCGAATGCAATCATAGGTCCGAATTGTTTGTCACGAATCATACCGACAATAACTTCTTCTCCGGTATCCATCATTTTTTGCACTTCCACACCGTCAGGAACAATGTCTGGGTGTGCTGCTTTTGCATTTGCAATGATTTCTTCATAGGTTGCTTTAGTTTCTTCAGCACTGCTTATTCCTACTTTTACACCACCAATATCTGATTTGTGTAAAATCTTATCGGATGCGATTTTAAGTACAACCGGAAATTCCATTTCCTCTGCAAGTGCCGCTGCTTCATCTGCTGAGGTTGACAATTTAATTGGTGCTGCTGAAATTCCATAAGCTTCAGCCACTGCATATGCTTCACTACCAAGTAATGTGTCTCTTCCGTCAGCTTTTACTTTCTCAAAGATTTTTGCTACAGCATCTTTATCAACATCATCCACTTTGTCAACAACATCGTCATATACTCTGTTTTCTAATCTTGCATATCTGGTCATTGCTTCAAGAGCAGTTACTGCAGTTTCAGGGAAAACGTATGTTGGCACACCATTTTCTCTTAAAGCTTCGTTTGCTTTTTCAAATGATGGTCCTCCCATATTCACAACGATAATCGGTTTGTCGAATTCTTTCCTTTCTTCCAAGATTGCTTGTGCAATTCCATCAGGGTCAGCTGATGCGGTAGGACAAACCATAATAATCAAACTGTCGACATCTTCATGAGCTAAGACAATTTCTAATGATTCTTTGTATCTGCTTACAGGTGCGTCTCCTAACACGTCAATAGGGTTTTTAGCACTACCTTCTTCAGTTACGCATTCTTTTAATCTTGCAGTGGTCTCTTCATCGAAGTCAACAAGTTTCAATCCGACTTTTTCCATTGCATCTACGGTAAGCACTCCTCCACCACCTGCATTGGTAATAATAGCTACATTGTCTCCTCTTGGGAGTGGTGCTTTGGAGAATGCTAAACCTAAGTCAAATAATTCTGCCATGGTTTCTACACGCATAATTCCGGATTGTCTGAATGCGGTGTCAAATGCAAGGTCACTACCAGCTAATGCTCCAGTATGGGAGGATGCAGCTGCAGCTCCTGCTGAGCTTGAACCGGATTTCAAGACAATGATAGGTTTTTTGTGTGCGGTTTCCCTCATGGTTCTTACGAAATCTTCATCATCTGAAATTGATTCGAGGTAACAAATGATTACATTAGTCTCATCATCTTCAGCCAAGTATTGTAATAATTCGATTTCACTTACTCCGGCTTTGTTTCCTAAACTTATAACTTTACTGAATCCAATTCCGGATGTCACACTCCAGTCGATGATAGCTACCATCATAGCTCCACTTTGTGAAATGAATGCCATATTTCCTGTTGGAGGCATCATTTGTGAAAATGACCCGTTTAACGGTGTGTGTGAATCAGTAATTCCTAAACTGTTTGGTCCAATAATGTTTATACCGTATTCTTTACCAATTGCTGTTAATTCAGCTTCTAATTTAGCACCTTCGCCACCCACTTCTTTAAAACCAGCAGTAATAACTACCATATTTTCTACGCCTGCTTCGCCACATTCTTTAACAGTCGGGTTTACAAATGCTACAGGTATTGTAATAATTGCTAGGTCTACTTTTTCAGGTATGTCTTTAATATTTGCATATGCTTTTTTACCAAGAATCTCTCCACCTTTAGGGTTTACTGGATATATTGCGCCTTCAAAGCCATCGTTGATAAGATTATCAACAATGATATGTCCAACTTTGCCTGGTGTATTGGATGCCCCAATAACAGCCACAGATTCAGGTTTAAACATTTTATTGAGATCGATCATAAGTTTCTCTCCATATTGTTTTTATTAGTTTCATGTTAATTTATAATGATAAATAATTAACAATTATACTAATTATAATTTATGTTATATTAATTATTTAAATATTATTGTTTAAACATTCATTTAAATTGTTTTTTACAAATATAAACACTTTATAGTAATTTTTTTAAAATAGCTAAACTTTAATTTTTCACATTAATTTCAATTTCACCTATTAACCTTTATAATATAGTATAAACATAAATATATATCGATTAAAAATTGTTGATATTTTGAAATATTTTAAATATTTAAAAAAATATCAAATTCAGGAGATATTATGAGTTTAATTATCGCTTACATTGGAAAAAAAGGATGTGTAATGGCGGCCGATAAGAGAAAAATAGGATATTTCGGTGATAAGAAGAATTTAGAAAAATTAGAAGAAGAACTGTATAGCGGATCTATTGACAACGATGAAGATTTTTTAAACAGAGCATCTGAACTTGGAATTTCTATTAAGATTACCGATGATGCAAGCAAATTGAAAACAGTTGGAAACTGTATTCGCGGAGAAGTAAGTACAAAAGGAACATTCGAAACAAAAAGAAGAAGGATTTATGGAACAACTAATGGTTATCAAATTATTGAATTATTGGGTTCTGAAACAGAGTCACGTAAAGCGGGTGAAAAGGGAATTATCATTTTCGGCAATAACTATGCAAAGCAATTGGCCGAAAATTTAATTTCAAGAAAATGGAAATCTTCTCAAAGCTTGAGATACATGGGAGAAGTATTTGAGGATATCCTGGCGGAAGTTGCTTCCAAGACACCTACTGTCGGTGACAAATTTGACGTTTTAATGCAGCAACCAAATTTTTCGACTTCAAGTGCTCAAAAACATTTAAACATAACTATTGACCATGACATTAAAGTTTTAACAAAATTTAGGCAAGAATTGACAGAAAAACTAGTTCAACAAAATATTGCCATTGACATGGCAAATAAAATCATAAACAAAGGTGATGTGGGCCGTGTCGTTGCAGTAGACGGCAATATGTTGCAAGTTCAACTAAACGACAAAACACAAGCTATGGATGGCAATTGGAAACAATTGGCAGGTCCTGGTCAAAATGTATTGATGTTCACTGAAAGTGATAATGTAAACATTGGGGACAAAGTTGTAATTCAAAATGAAGATTTGTGCCTTAAAAAAGATAAATCCTCTCTTAGATGTGATATAATTTTATGTTCATTATGATGGGGATTTAAATGAAAATTACATTTTTGGGTAGTGGTGGTGGAAGGTTTTCTGCCATTTCACAGCGAAGAATGACTGGAGGGTTTAGAATTGATAATATTGGTGGCAAAAATTATCATGTAGACCCTGGTCCAGGAGCACTTATCAGAACTTATCAATTTGGATTTGATCCTAGAAATCTCAGTGGAATTTTTGTTACTCATGCTCACACAGACCATTATAATGATGCTGAAATTCTCATTGAAGCTATTACCCGTGGAATGACTAAAGAGAATGGTACCATATTCGGAAGCACTAGTGTTTTAGAAGGTTTTGAAAAATGGGGGCCATGTATTTCTAGATATCATCAGTCTAAATCAGACACTGTTGTTTTAAGGCCTGATGAAATTAGGGAAGTTGATGGCATTAAGGTAAAAGGCACCAAAACAGAGCATGGCGACCCGGCAGGTGTCGGTTTTCAAATAGATTACAATGGATTTAAGGTTTCCTACACTTCAGACACCGGCTATTTTGATGAATTGCCTGATTATCATGAAGGTGCTGATATATTGATTGCCAGCGTATTGAGGCCTGGAAACAGAACTATTCCAGGACACATGTGTTCCCGCAATTTTGTCGATTTGATTGAAAAGGTAAAGCCAAAAGTTGCAGTAATGACACATTTGGGCCTTAAGATGATATCCAACAACCCTGTTGTTGAAGCCAAAAAGATTTCTAAAAGAACAGGTGTTAAGACAATCGCAGCATTTGATGGATTGTCATTTAATGTAAATTACAATAACCCTAAAAAATTCAGATTGATTTCACTTAAGGATGTCGAATCTTCAATGCACAGCACTAGCCATGCATTGTTCAACAGCGGTAGGAGAAACTCATATCAAGCATCTTTTAGAAATAAAGAGTTTGATGAGCTTTCCATTGTAAAAAGAGATTAAATATTATTTTTCAAATTGGTTGGGTGGATGAATCCTGAGCGAATCATATGGTCTGCAAGGACTATTGCAGTGCTTGATTCAGCTACGACTGTCACCCTAGGACAGATGCAGGGATCATGACGCCCTTTAATTTCTATTTTTTTGTTTTCCATTTTTTCCATATCAATTGAATTCTGGCATTTGGAAATGGATGGTGTAGGTTTTATAGCTATTCTTGAAACAATAGGCATTCCGTTGCTCATCCCTCCAACGATTCCACC